>DASTLM010000148.1:0-4032 GCA_035714945.1 Dehalococcoidia bacterium
GATCTTCCCGGAAGCGTGTGGTCATGTTTTCGTGGAGCACCGCGGCGCCAGATTTCATCGCATCCCGCCAGGTCAGGACGGTGGGCAGCACCTCGTAGTCCACTTCGATCAGGGCCAGGGCCTGCTCGGCAACATGGGGACTGGTTGCCGCTACCGCCGCCACCGCGTGTCCCCGGTACAATACTTTCTCATTGGCCAGAATATTCTCGGCCATCAACCGGGGATTGCCCTGGAAGTTCTCGTAGTCCAGGGGCCGCGCCTTGATGATCGGAAAGTCCGCCGAGGTGGCCACCGCCATTACTCCCGGCATGGCTTCGGCCTTGCTGGTGTCAATTGAGCGGATGCGGGCGTGGGAATGGGGACTGCGCAGCACCTTTCCGTGCAGCATCCCTGGCGGGTTGATGTCGGCCCCAAACTTGGCGGCGCCAGTGACCTTGTCGTAGGCATCATGGCGCATTGGCCTGGTCCCCAGCACTTTGTACTGGCGGGGACTGACTCTGCCTGGTTGCGCGGTGGTGGTCATAATTTTCCCTCCTGGCACTGTATTTTTACTACTGTATTTTTACTACTGTATTTTTACTACTGTATTGTTACTACCGTATTGTTACTACTGTATTGTCGCTACTGTACGGTCACTGTGGAAGACGCAGGTGTCCCGTAAGCTATACCTCTGTCCATGACGCGTCAAGGGCCAGAAATAGTTTTTGAAGAATGTAATGAAAAATGTAATATAGAAGAATGTAATATACTGGTTGGGAAAAGCGGAAAGTTGGCGAATCCCTTCCGCCCTGACCGAGACAAACTCACTGGTCCGGGAGAATTAGTTGACCGATACCTGCGTCCTGGTGATCGAAGATGAAGAAAATCTGGTGGAAGTCCTTCGCTATAACCTGGAGCGCGAGGGCTATCAGGTATGTGCTTCCAATAACGGCATTCAGGGGCTGGAGACCGCTCGAAAGGCCAGGCCGGACCTGGTTATCTTGGACGTCATGTTGCCCGGTCTGGACGGACTGGAGATATGCCGGATCTTGCGCCGTGAGTCCGATGTGCCGATTCTGATGCTGACCGCCCGAGGAGAGGAGATTGACCGGGTGGTTGGCCTGGAGTTGGGGGCCGACGATTACATGACCAAGCCTTTCAGCGTTCGCGAATTAATCGTCCGGGTGCGGGGCATGCTGCGTCGCTCCCGGGCCACCACCGACGCCGATACCATTGATTCCCCCCGGGCCCAACACCGCCAGATCAAGGTGGGCGACCTGGAGATAGACCTGGTCCGCCACGAGGCCAAGCTCCGGGGCGAGCCTTTAACCCTGAAACCCAAAGAATTTGACCTGCTGTCGCTATTGGCGTCGCACCGGGGGCGCGCCTTCACCAGGGAGCAGATATTGGAGCGGGTCTGGGGCCAGGATTTTTTTGGCGAAACTCGCACCGTTGATGTGCACATTCGCTGGATCCGGGAGAAAATTCAATCCTACTCCAATTGCCCGCAACGAATCATCACCATCAGAGGTGTCGGATACCGCCTGGAGGGATAGCTCTGCAGACCGGCCCCCGCCAACACCAATGGTCTATGTTGAGATAACTTCGAGGATGAATGTTATTGCAATAACCATTGGCGTATTCGGAATTGCCCTGGCCGGGGCTGCCCTGGGAGTCAGCTTTTTCTTATTCAGGCGTGCTACCCGATCAGTTCAAGCAGTCACCGAAGCCGCCCACCGACTGGCCGACGGCGAATTGGACCTCCGGGTGCAGGCTCCCTACACGCCGCAAGGCCGCCGACTGGCCGATTCCTTCAACCGGATGGCCTCGACCCTCAAAGCGACGATCCAGAACCTGTCGGGGGAACGCAACAAGCTTTCGGCGGTACTGGATACGATGGCTGATGGAGTCGTGGTCGTGGACCCCGGAGGAACCGTTCTGATGGCTAACCCGGCGGCCCAGAATATGCTGGCGGTGACCGAGGCGCAAATCATCGGTCGGCGGTTGGTTGAAGTGGTGCGGGATGACCAGATTCACCGCCTGCTTGCCGACTGTATCAGCACCAGGAAGTCCCAACATGGGGAGGTGGAACTGCTGCGACCCCGCCGGTTTTTGAGCGTGGCGGCAACACCTCTGGCGGAGGACAGTTCGCGGCAGGTGCTCCTGATGCTGCGCGACCGGACGGGACTCCGGCTGACCGAGACCAGCCATCGGGAATTTGTCAGCAACGTCTCCCACGAACTCAGAAATCCCCTGGCCTCGGTCAAGGCGATGGTTGAGACGCTCCAGGACGGCGCCATTGAGGAAATCGAAGTAGCCCGGAATTTTCTGGAACGCATCCGTCACGATACCGACCGCATGAACCACCTGGTCGACGATTTGCTGGAACTGTCCCGGCTGGAGAGCGGTCAATTGACCCTGCAACTTGGCGCGGTTGACCTGGCCGTCCTGGTAGCGGAGGTCAAGTCCAGCTTTGAACCCCGGGCCAACGACCTGAGGATTACCCTTGAGGGGCCGGTCCCCAAGGGGCTACCTGCGATAAACGCCGATGCCGACCGCCTGCGCCAGGTCCTGATCAATCTGGTGGAAAATGCCCTCAGATTCACGCGGCCCCAGGGTGTGATTACCATCAGCGCAGCCAAACAACCCAGAGTTGTCGAAGTCCTGGTGAGGGATACCGGCGTTGGAATGTCGCCGGAGCATTTACCTCACTTGTTTGAAAGGTTCTACAAAATAGACCGCTCCCGCCGGGACGGGGGCACCGGTCTCGGGCTGGCCATCGTCAAGCAGATCGTCGAAGCCCACGGCGGTCAGGTATGGGCGGAGAGCAAAGAAGGTGAAGGCAGCACCTTTGGCTTCACGCTACCCAGGCTGGACTAGTTGATCACCTTTCCGCCCCCGGGCGTACGCCTCCGTTCCGGGTATCTGCTTGAACCATTACACAACGTTCCAGCGGGGATTGGCGGCGGCTTCGGCGGTCAGGCGCTGGACAATCCACTCCCGGACCGGCGCAGCCAGATAAAAGTTGGGACGGATCAGGTCGCTTTCGCCGGCAATCATGCCCTCTTTCCGCGCGGCCCGGGCAACGTCGGTTCCCGGCCGGATGCGCACCCCCACCCTCAGGTTGGCCAGCGACGGGCGTATTTCCCGCAGGAAGTCCAGTTTGGTCTCCACCGTCTCCGGCGTCTCGCCGGGTTCGCCGAAGAACTGGGAGATTACGTAATGGATACCCGCCTGGTCGCAGCGCTGGCAGACCTCCCGCAGCGGTGTCAGGCGGGCCGCTAATGTCTCTTGCTCCAGGTCGTGTCTGGCGACGCCCTTCATGATTACCAGGCCCGACCCGGCCTGTTTCATCAGGTCCAGGACTTCTTCGTCGCAGGCCGCTGGCACCGGGGCCAGGTAACTGTTCCAGCGGACCTTCAAGTCGGCCTCGATAATCGACTGGCAGAGGGCCTTGGCGTAGGCCAGCGGCAGGTTGAATCCGGAATCGATGAAGAACACTTTCCGCAGCCCGAAACGGTCTTTCATCTCTTGGATCTCGGCCACCACGTCCTCGATGGGCCGCAACACCCGCCAGGTATTGCCGTCGCTGTTGGCCTCCATTGCGGTGACTGCCATCGAATGGGAAAAGGTGTCGTCCAGCTTGGTCACAACGCCAATGCCGAAGCCGGACTGCTCGTACCGGGCCATGTCCAGTTCATCCAGCCGGGGCGGCCTGGCGAATCGGGAATAGGCCACGCCGTTGCAGGCAACGGCCCCACCCTCTCGATAAACCATGCCGGGCAGGTTTCGGTGGTTCTCACCGCTCTCGATGCACTGGGCCAGCTGAGCGAAGGTCTCACCGCCGTCGCCGGCAATGCCCAGGTCCGGCTCCAGGTAATCGAAACATTCCCGGGGCATCAGGCTGAACGCCGGGCCGCCGCACACGATGGGCGCACTGGTGACCGAGCGCACCCGGTCGATAACCGCTCTGGTGGCGGGCAGCGCCCATTGGGGGTCGATGTAGCTGGAATTGTCCAGGTTGCGCAGGGACACTCCCACCAGACCCGGCTG
>DASTLM010000149.1:0-6865 GCA_035714945.1 Dehalococcoidia bacterium
AGTGGCCGATCAACGCCGTTATCTCAACCGTCCTGCCCGCACCGTATTTATCCTTGACCGCGTTGTAGGTAGCGTCGCTGACCTTGTGATTTTGCAGCAACTCCTTGACGTAGGTGACCAGCAGAGCGGCTTCACCCGACAAACCGGCGGGAGCAGTCCCCTTGGCGATGGCCGCGATGGCTTCATCGGAGACTCCGGCCTGCCGGGCCAGCCGAGCGTGAGCGGAAAATTCATACTGGTTCTTTATTTCCCGGGCGGTGGCGATAATCACGGTTTCCTTCAGCGATTCCGGCAAATCCAGATTGAACCGCACAAAAGCGCCGGTATCGGCAACTCTAGCCGCCAGGTCCGGGCTGTGCAGCAACACGCCGAAGGGGCCACGGACGCTGCCCCGACTGCCCGCGATGGAGTCGTAGTACTGCCGGTCCTCAGGTTTTAGCTCTTCTCTGGTTACGTTTCCTAGTCGGGCCATGTTATAGCTCCTTTACACTACTTGTTGTTATTCTGGTCCCCGGGTCCAGGCTGGACCCTGACGCCGTGGCAAGCTGGGTAACGCCGTCCCAAAAGGATTTCGGCCAGCCGGAATTTCGCCGACTCAAGGGCTACCCGGCCTCCGCGAACTCCAGGTCCAAGCTGATGTCCAGCGCTCTGGCCGAATGGGTCAGTCCCCCGATGGAAATAAGGTCTACGCCGGTCTCGGCAACCGCCCTTACCGTTTCCAGGTTGATCCCACCGGATGCCTCCACCACCGCCCTACCATTGACCATGCTCATCGCCTCGCGCATAGTTTCAATCGGCATATTATCCAGCATGACGATGGGAGCGCCGGCGTCCAGGGCCTCGCGGAGTTGCTCCAGGGTCTCCACCTCGACCTCCACCTTGATGGTGTGCGACGCTCGCGCCAGCGCCAGTCGGACCACCTGGCCCAGGCCCATTTCCCGGGAGCGTAGAGCTTCGATGTGATTATCCTTGATCAAGATGCCGTCGGCCAGGGTCATGCGGTGGTTGTGCCCGCCACCCATCCGGACCGCGTACTTGTCCAGATAACGATGCCCCGGGACGGTCTTGCGGGTATCGACGATCCGGGCCGGGCACCCTTGAACCGCCCGCACGTACCGGTTGGTGTCGGTGGCGATGCCGCTCATCCGCTGCAAAAAGTTCAGGGCGATTCGCTCGGCCCGCAGTATGCTGCCCGCGCTGCCCCATACCCGGGCGATGCCGTCACCAGGTGACAGGAAAGAACCGTCAGGCAGCAGGGCCTGGAATTGCAACTCGGCATCCACCCGCTGGAACACTGCTGAGGCCACGGCTACCCCCGCCAGAACGCCGGCCCCTTTAGCCCGCAGCATGCCATTCCCCTTAATTTCCGGCGGCACCAGCGCCCCGGTAGTTGGGTCGCTGAAGGTCTGGTCCTCGGACAGAGCAGCATCGATCAGCGCATAGACCTCGGGCGGTAGCTGGCTCATCGTGAATTCTCCTCCCGGGACAGCACCACATGCTTTTTCCAATCCGGCGACGTTTCCGGAAAGTCCTCCCTGAAATGGGAACCCCTACTTTCCTGGCGCAACAGGGCGGCCTCGACCATCAGCCTTCCCAGCAGCACCATGTTCCGCAGCTCATAGTCCTCCCGATTTACCGGGTCGGGCATCGCGCGTTCCCAGGCGTTCAGGATGCGCGCGGTCAGCAACAGCCGCGAGCCGCGCCGGTTGATACCCACGTTTCGCCACATCAGGTCTTGTAAGGCCTCCCGGCTACCGGCAGGCATGCTGGCACAAACCATCTCTCTGGATTGCAAGCTAGCGTACACATTATGGTCTTTTGCGTCGCGGGCTTGTTCCGGCGCTTGACTCAAGCTGCTGGCCACCAGGCGCTGCGCGAACACCAGCGTATCCAGCAGCGAATTGCTGGCCAGACGGTTGGCGCCGTGAACCGCCGAACAGGATGCCTCCCCGCAGGCGTAGAGACCCTTGATGTTGGTACGGCCCCAGGTATCGATTCTAACGCCCCCCATCATGTAATGGGCGGCCGGGGCCACCGGGACCGGGTCCCTGGTAATATCCAGGCCATAATGCAGGCAGAAATTGTAAATGGTCGGGAACCGGCTCTGCACCATATCGGCGGGAAGATGAGAAATATCCAGATAGACCGCCGCGCCGTTGGCTTTCTCCATCTCCAGGGCGATCGCCCGGGAGACAACGTCACGTGGGGCCAGATCGGCCATGGGATGGTAGTTGGCCATGAAGGGTTTGAAGTCAACGTCGCGCAGGATTGCGCCCTCGCCGCGCATCGCCTCCGACAGCAAAAAAGTCGGCGCGCCTTCCAGCCACAGCGCGGTGGGATGGAACTGGTAGAACTCCAGGTCCATCACCTGGGCGCCCCCCAGGTAGGCGAGAGCAACCCCGTCACCGGTAGCTACCTCGGGATTGGTGGTGTAGCGGTAAAGTTGACCAGCGCCGCCAGTGGCAACGACCACGAACTTGCCGGTGAAGGTCTGACACTCACCGGTAGTGGAGTTCAGCGTCTCAACCGCCCTGGCCTGCCCGGCTTCGACGACCAATCGCGTCGCCAGGGTATACTCCAGCACGGTGACATTGGCCTTGGCAACCAGGGCGGACAGGGTCACCTCGATGTGCTGTCCGGTAGCATCACCTCCGGCGTGCAGAATACGGGGCATACTGTGGGCACCCTCCCGTCCCAGAGACACCTTCCCCTCGCTGGTGTCGAAGGGGACGCCCCATTGAATCAGGTTGGCCACCCGCTGGGGGCCTTCCCGGGTTAGAACAACAACCGCTTCCGGGTCACACAGCCCGGCTCCGGCGGTCAGGGTGTCGCGCATGTGCAGGGTTGGCGAATCGCCCGGGCCAACGGCGGCGGCGATGCCCCCCTGAGCATAGCGGGTGTTGCAGTCGTCAATCTCGCCTTTGGTGATGATCAGCACCGAGCCGTGCCCCTGGGCCAGCAGGGCGGTGTTGAGACCGGCAATACCGCTGCCAATGATAATGTAGTCGTAGTCAGTATTAGCCATTCAACCAGAATATGGAGAGAATTCCCGCCGCCTTACGATGGCGCCGGACCTTGGAACGCATTATATACGAATCCCCCGGTCCCACAAGTACACCGGAGGAATTGCCCGGGACTACCGCATCCGGAACAAAATACGGGGCCGCGGCCCATTCGTGGCCGGAAAGGCTCAGCAGGGAGCGATTTACCTTCCAGTAAACTACAGTCCGTAAACTACAAGGTGGAACGATGCCCGTCAAGTTATGTCCAATGCGGTCCCAGAGGCCGAGTTCAGGTTCGGCATTTCCTGATTTGCACTTCTGCTCGCGGTAGGGCCGTAACTTGACGAGGAAGTCCTCAACACCGGCCTGAACGGTCTCTCACCCCGGGGCGGACCGGGCACTGGGCGGGGTGTCAGCCGCCCCTGGGAAGAGTCTATTGCGGTGGCCGGTACCCTTATGCTCGTCGGCGACGGTGTCTACTGTATCCAGCATCCCCGAAGCCCTGAGGGGATTAACCGAGAGGCATTTCTAATACTACAGCCGCACATGTAGAGAAGGGTCTCACCCTCATCCTAACCTTCTCCCTCAAGGGACAAGGGACTTGGCCCCCTCTCCCTTTGAGAGAGGGCTGGGGTGAGGGTAACCAGTGAGAACTGCGACTGTAGTACTAACGCCGCCGACGCCGGCTGGTATCAAATGCATGCTGTGGAGGTCTTGAAGAAAAGTCTGCGAGCTATCGAACTGGCCCGCCGCATCAATGACCTACATACCGAAGTTTTCTCACGATTCCTGGCTACGTACCAGTTGACCGCTATGGGCGAGCTGGCTGGAGCCAGCGAGCATGCCCTGGTGATGCTGACTCAAGCGGAGCGGGCGCGAGACCGGGACTTCCGGGCAATGGCGTGTCTGGCCAACTTGTTCCTTTGCCGGCACCAGGGCGACCGGGTATCGGCGCGGGGACTTAGTGATCGCGGGCTTGCCGCACCGCCGCGGGCCACCTGGGTGGTAGGGTTTCGGGCGGTGCTGGAGTACCAGGTAGGGGATTTCGTCCAGGGTGAGGCCTACCTGGAGCGGCTGCTGGACGCCATGGGCGCGGCGGTGCCAGGACCAAGCCCTGAGTACATCGCACCAGCTTGCATTCTGCCGATGGTTGCCCACATCACCGGTGTAGTTGACCAGCTGGACATAGCTGAGGCCGCTGCCGTAGCTGTCCTCTCATCGCCTTCTGCTACTCCTCTCCACGCCATGTGGGCCAGGTTCGGTCTGGCGCTGGTGGCGGCGCAACGGGGCGACGCCGCAACGTCTGGAGCGCAGTACGCCGTCCTGGAGTCAACAGTACGAGGCACCATGTTGCCGGGCCTTATACCGGGGGACCGTCTGCTGGGACTCCTGGCACAGACGACGGGGAAACTTGACGAGGCGATGGCCCACTTCGAGGACGCCCGGACCTTCTGTGGCAAGGCTGGTTACCAGCCCGAGTTGGCCTGGAGCTGCTACGACCATGCTAGTGCTCTGCTCCAGCGCAACCGCCCAGGCGACGGTGTTAAGGCGAATTCTCTGCTGGACGAGGCGCTGGCCAACGCCCGGCACCTGAGCATGCGCCCGCTGATGGAGCGGGTATTCGCCCTGAAAGAGTTAGGTGAGCTGGGCCGGGGCGACCGGCCGGCCGGCCCAACCAACCCTGATGGATTAACCCAGCGAGAGGTGGAGGTCCTTCGGCTCATCGCCCTGGGCAAGAGCAACCGGGAGATCGCCGAGGAACTGGTCTTGAGTGTTCGCACCGTTGAGCGCCACATAGCTAACATTTATGGGAAGATTAACGCCCGTAGTAGAGCCAGCGCAACCTCCTACACCCTGCACCATAGCCTGGCCGGTACCAGTAGCTCTACGTAGTTTCCGCCAGGGATAATCGTCAGGTATAATGTAACCTCGCCCCCCTTGTCGTACCAAAAATACATGGTCTCTGCGACTCAGGATACATGGTTCCACGGATGGAGCCAACTCACCCGCCCTATAAGCTGTTTTTTGCCGGGTGATTCGCCGGACGCCAATGGCACCAGCCAAATGCACCCGGCGGACCCCGGTTAGCCAATAGTGTAGCAGCCTCGGATAGAAGGAGGAGAACTATGGTAGACCTGCGAGCTACTATGACCACGGGTATGGACACTATTGCGGAAGGGCCCATTTCCCGGGACAACGACATCCTGCTGTTGTACCGGCTCCCCGAGGATTTGCTTTTGGCTCATGAGTCCAACCCACGGGGAAGCGCTCCTGTGTCAGCAGTCCCACCTCTGTGCTAGAATCTAACCGATTCATGACCTCAAGTCCAGAGGACCTGCAATGGAGACGTTGCCCGGCAGTGTGTTCGTCGGCCGCCAGCGAGAGATGGGGGAGCTAAAGGCAGCCCTGGATGATGCCTTATCTGGCCAAGGTAGGGTTATCATGCTGGTGGGGGAGCCCGGAATTGGCAAGACCCGCACCGCCGAGGAGTTGGCGGCCTACGCCGAGAAGGCTGGCGCTCAGATCCTCTGGGGCTGGTGCTGTGAAGAGTCGGGTGCTCCCCCTTACTGGTCCTGGGTGCAGCCACTGCGCTCGTACATTCAGCATCAAGACCCCGAGCAACTGCGTTCCCAGATGGGTGCCGGAGCAGCCGATATCGCCGAAATCATCCCTGAAGTGCGAGAAAAACTTCCTGGCCTTGAGCCATCCCCCGTCCTGGAGCCGGAGCAGGCCCGCTTCCGCCTCTTCGACTCCATCACCTCCTTTCTCAAGAACGCCGCCCAGTCCCAGCCTCTAATGCTGGTATTGGACGACCTCCACTGGGCCGACAAGCCATCCCTGCTACTGTTGCATTTTCTGGCCCGGCAATTGAAGGGAACTCGAATCCTGGTGGTAGGTTGCTACCGGGATGTGGAGGTATCCATCCAGCACCCGGTATCTAACACCATGGCCCAGCTTTCCAAAGAACCCATATTCCGACGGCTGGTCCTTCAGGGAGTAAGCATAGAAGACACCGCCCGTTTCATCGAGCGGAAAGCAGGAAGCAGGCCATCGGCAGAGGTCGTGAAGACCATTTATACCCTGACCGAAGGCAATCCCTTCTTCCTTACTGAGGTAGTCAAGCTCTTGTCAGAACGAGGTGAACTGGGGAAGAACGACATTGGCAAACCTCAGGGCATCAAGGTACCAGTAGGGGTTCGAGAGGCAGTGGGACAACGTCTTAACCGGCGATCGGCGTCCTGCAACCGGATGCTGACCATTGCTTCCGTCATCGGCCGAGAGTTTAACCTGGAACTGATTACTCGCCTCATGGAAGATACTTCTGAAGAGACATTGCTGGAGGGGCTAGAGGAGGCGTTGGCTGGAGGAATGGTTGAATCGTCGCCTGAGTCAGCGGGAAGCTATAGATTTACCCACGCATTAATCCAGAACACCCTGGCCAGTGAGCTATCGTCCGCACGTCGGGCGAGGCTCCATGAGCGGATTGGTGAGGCTTTGGAGGCACTCTACGGGGTCAACTCTGAGGTCAATGCCAGTACTCTGGCCTATCACTTCTCGGAGGCAATGCCGATGGTTGGCTCTGAGAAGCTGGTCCGTTACTCGTTACTAGCTGGTGATCGGGCGCTGGCTACCTATGCTCCCGAGGAGGCCTTGGTACACTTTGAACGAGCACTGACCGCAAAAGAGGGACAATCGGAGGATGCGGAGACTGCGGCGTTGCTCTTCGGGTTGGGCCGCGCCCAGCTTGCCGTATTCCCCAGACAGCGCATGCCGGAAGCGATGGCCAACCTGAGCCGGGCCTTCGACTACTATGTCAAGGCTGGAGACATCGATCGTGCCGTCGCCGTCGCAGAATCCCCTCT
>DASTLM010000150.1:0-1891 GCA_035714945.1 Dehalococcoidia bacterium
GTTGGCACCGTGGTAAGCGTCGGTGACGGTATCGCCACGATTCAGGGACTGCAGGGCGTCCGGTCCAACGAGCTGCTGGACTTCGGCAATGAAGTTCTTGGCCTGGCGATGAACCTGGAATCGGACATCGTCGGAGCAGCCATCTTCGGCGATGCCAGCACGGTTAAAGAAGGGGACCTGGTGCGCTCCACCGGACAGATCATCGTGGTCCCGGTGGGCGATGCTTTAATCGGTCGGGTGGTTGACCCGCTGGGGAGACCCCTGGATGGCAAGGGGCCGATCAGGACCACCGGCACCCGCCCGGTGGAGCAGGAGGCTCCCAACGTGGTGGTCAGGAAGTCGGTGGACACTCCAGTGCAGACCGGCATCAAAGCTATTGACGCCATGATTCCCATCGGTCGGGGTCAGCGGGAGTTGATCATCGGTGACCGTTCCACCGGTAAGTCGGCCATCGCTCTGGACACCATCATTAACCAGAAGGGTGGCGACCTGATTTGCATCTACGTGGCCATTGGCCAGAAGCAGAGTAAGGTCGCCCAGGTGGTGGGAATTCTGGAAGAGAACGATGCAATGGCCCACACCATTGTGGTCAACGCCGGGTCTTCGGATTCAGCGCCCTTGCAGTTCATCGCCCCATATGCTGGCTGTGCGATGGGCGAGGAATTCATGGCCCAGGGCAAAGATGTACTGATTGTCTACGATGACTTGACCAAGCACGCCTGGGCGTATCGGCAGATGTCGCTGTTGCTGCGCCGCCCGGCCGGCCGTGAGGCCTATCCCGGCGACGTTTTCTACCTCCACAGCCGCTTGCTAGAGCGGGCAGCCAAGATGGACGATGAGCACGGCGGCGGCTCAATCACCGCTCTGCCAATCATTGAGACCCAGGCCGGTGACGTGTCGGCTTACATCCCAACCAACGTAATTTCCATCACCGACGGCCAGATTTACCTGGAACCGGAGCTTTTCAACTCGGGGATTCGCCCGGCGGTGAACGTGGGGCTTTCCGTTTCCCGGGTTGGCGGCGCGGCCCAGACCAGGGCGATTCGCCAGGTGGCGGGAAGGTTGCGTTTGAACCTGGCTCAGTACCGCGAGCTGGCCAGCTTTGCCCAGTTCGGCACGGCGGATCTGGACGCCGCCACCAGAGCGCAGTTGGCCCGAGGCCAGTTGGCCACCGAAGTCTTGAAGCAGTTACAATATCATCCCTTGAACCTGGAACAAGAAGTGATAATCCTCTATGCGGTGAATGCCGGGCTGATGGATGATATTCCCATGGAACGCTGCTCCGCGTTTGAAGAGCAACTGCTCCGGTACATGGGCAGCACCCATCCTGAAGTGGGCCAGGCAGTGGCCAAAAGTAGGGATGTGACCGCCGAAACCGGGTCCATGCTGACCCAGGCCATCACTGAATTCAAGGGCACCTTTAGCAGCCAGGCATAAAATTGTTTCCCGTAATTTTTTTACCGCGGCAACCTCTGGGATATGCCTGGAATATGCCTGAAATATGCCCAGTGTAAGAGATATCCGGCGGCGCATTCGCAGCGTCCAAAACACCGGCAAAGTCACCAACGCCATGTCGTTGGTGGCGGCCTCCAAAATGCGCCGCGCCCAGAACGCGGTGCTGGAAGGACGTCCCTACTCGGAAAAGATTCGCGGCGTTATCGCCAACCTGGCGGCTCAACCCAGAGACGATGATACCTCGGCCCATCCGCTGCTCCAGGTCAGATCGGTGCGGCGAGTCGGCCTGCTGGCAATTACTCCCGACCGGGGGCTGGCCGGAGGGTTGCACTCGACCATCAACCGGGCGGTGGGCCAGTTCATCCTGGGCCAGGCAGTCTCGGTGCGAACCGTGGTGGTCGGCCGCAAGGGTCGAGATTTCATGGTGCGGTCCGGT
>DASTLM010000151.1:0-3676 GCA_035714945.1 Dehalococcoidia bacterium
CTTGAAAGGGGTTTAGAGCCACCCGAATTTTCCCCCACTTGGTCTTGGACCAGCTCCAATAAGCTGCCAATCCCCCTGACCAGGGCAACAATATCCTGGTCCTGCTGAAACTGGGTGTATATCCGCCGCAATTCTCTTACGGATACGTGTGCCATGGGATTGCGCAGCCGTTGCATCGCGTCTCGGACTTCCGCCCGCTTGAGTACCGGACTGTTCAGGTAACCTCGGAGCAAGGTGATAGCAGTTTGCTGGAGAGGGTCGAGAATCCTGGGGCGGCTTCCAGGGCCAGTTGTTCTTGAACCGAAGCAAGAATATCTTCGATTACCTCCTCCTGGATGGCGAAAACGTCAGCGTCGCCGACAACTCTGGGTGTATCCGGAGAGCAGGCGATCAAGTTGGTGATCAGGTAACGGTTATCCAGTATTCTCTTCCGGTTCAAGTCGTAGTAGCGCCAGAAGTGGTGGCGGCCTTCGAGCGCCGGGGTGGTATAGTAAAAGAATATGCCTTGCTCCCCCTGTCCCGCCAGTCCAGAGTGGATCCCGTCCGGTAAATCCTCTAGCATTTTCTGGGCGCCGGATTCCAGCAACCCCCGCAATTGCTGCAACAAGAACTCGTTGCTGGCCAGTTCGGTGAACTGCTCCTGCTCTTCAATTACCCGCCCGTCTTCTTCCATGATCCGGTGCATGGTGTTGAAATTCCTGGGATGCACGACCTCACCCAGGACCGATGCGTCAAGAAACCCGATGCGGTCAATGTCGCTGATTTTGCGGGACAGGCTTTCCACCAGTCTCAGTAGCCGCTCCAGCCCTGCATCAGGGAACATGTTGTAGACCCACAGCAGCGGGAACTCGGAACCAATCCGGTCGATCCGCCCGGCGCGCTGGACCATCCGGGTTGGGTTCCAGTGCAGGTCATAGTTGACCAGAATACCGCAGTCTTGCAAGTTCTGGCCCTCTGACAGGACATCGGTGGAGACCAGAATATCCACTTCCTGGCTGGAACCGACTAAATCCGGGCGGTTGTTGGACCGGGGCGCGAACGCCTGGATTAGCCGGCTGCGCTCACCGACGGAAGCTCCTCCATCCATTCGTCGTATCAATCGAGAATCGTCGGCGTTGCCAAGACCTTCACCAGCCTTCTCGGCTAGTTGACGGTAGAGGTAGCGGACTGTATCCCGGTAATAGGTGAAAACTATGACCTTCTGTCCCTTGAGGTCCTTGGACAACAGGTCTTTTAGGGCCTGAAGTTTGGCGTCCTGCTCGGGTCCGATGTCTCGGATCAGATGCCAGACCTCGCTCAGGGCGTCGACATCGCTCTGGAGGGCTTCTTGGGGCTGTCGCAGGTCGTACTGTGAAGTTTCGAGCTGCTCCAGTCCTTCAAGGACTTGCCGGGCCTCCTCGCTGGCATCTAGCTGGTCTGCCCGGCTGGCGGGGGTGCCATCGTCTTCTTCGTCCTCGACGTTCAGATAGCGCATGGCCTTCTGGAAGGAGGTGCTGTCCAGGATTTTGCCGTCCAGGACATAGCTCTCGAAGGACCGGATGAACTCCAGGGCCCGCCGAATGCTGATGCGAAAAGCCTCGATGCTCGACTCGAACCGCTTCAAATAGCGGCTCTTGAAGATCCCCGCCAGGGCTTCCTCCCGGCCCAGCTCAAAGTCATCTTGCTTGACTCCGGATTTCTTGTAGGTCTCCAGCTGATAGGGAGCCAGGCGCAGGTTTTCGATCGCGTCTACAACCTCGTCGTAGATTCCAGCGTAGGTGGACTCCAGGTCATAGCGTACCGTCTTCAGCCCGCGGTCGGGCCATTTTATGGGTTTACCCCGGATGGTCGCTTCGGGGTAGGCCTTGCGGACGAAGGCCCTGGTCCGCCGGATGACGACTTCCTCCAGAAGATTGAACCGGGCAATGCCGGTGTCCTGGTCGGCCGCGTTGCGGCGGGCATTGAGGAAAAACCGGTAAAGGTCGCCGATACCGGCCCCGGCGAAGTAGCTGCGGTCGCCGCCAGTGAACAGGGTGATCTGGTTGTACAGATCAAAGATGTTGTTGTTGATGGGGGTGGCCGTCAGCATAATCAGCTTTTTCCGGCTGCCATCCCTCCCCCGGCCACCGTTGGCGCTGAGGATGCGCTCCAGGTTCTCGTATCGCTGGTTATTGCGGTTGCGGAAGTTGTGGGACTCGTCGATCGCAATGACATCGGCATCGGCAAAGGGGCGAAAATCAAAATCGGCCTGGCCCAACTCCTCCTGGGACAGGATGGTCGCCGCGATGGTCGCGTCCTTCAACTCGTCGGTCCACATCGGGCGCAGCGATGCGGGACAGATGACCAGGGCTTTTTGCCGCAGATGATAGGCGTAGTCCTCCAGGAGCTTTTTGCCGATCCAGGTCCTACCCAGCCCTACCGAATCCCCGATCAATACTCCGTCATAGCGGGCCAGGACCCGCCGGGCCTTTCTGACAGCATCCTCCTGAAACTCGGCCAGGTCCACCGCAGACCGCATTGCAGTGGGAACATCGGTGCCCAGGTCATCCTTGAAGTATTCGAAGAGGGACTTCATGTAAACCTGGTATGGGGTATATTCCTTATGGGAAAGGTTCAGCTCCTTGTTGGTGGTGAGGCCTGGGCCGGTGAAATTGCTAGAGCCGACGATGGCTGCTACCGGCTGAAAACGGTCGGCTCCCCCGGTGGGCAGGTCGCCGTAGAAGAAGTAGCCCTTGGCGTGGAGAAACCCCTGCTGGTGGGCCCGCACCTGCACCCGGTCGCGGCAAAGAAAGGCGATCAGGTCCTCGACAGCCCGGAGGGTTTCCTAATTAGAAAGGGGCAGGAAAGGGGCAGCGTTCAACTCGGCGATCAGTTCCTGGGCGCCGCAAGGGCGCAGCCCGATGGCAGCACCGTTTTTTGGTTCATCACCCAGGAGCAACCGGAAACTGCCCAGCTTTTCCAGCCCGGGTTGCAGCAGCCGAAAGCTCCGGACATTGAAGTAGGCAGTAGCGGTGTCGAGGGATTTGCCGGCGTGCGATGACAGAATTTCGTTGAGTACATCGGCCATGCGGTGCTGCTGGCTGTCGATGACGTAAGGAATGCGCAGCATAGGCCCTCAGACCGGGAGCTCCAGGGGAGGGGCATGGGTTATATCGCGGTCGCTGGTCATTACAATCTGGTCAGGTTCATTGAACATACTATCTCCTGATGGGATCCACCTTAAACCGAGCGTGAGACTTGCTCAGGTTACGGTCAGGCGCAGTTGTGCTGTGATTGGCAACTCGAACAGGTCACCTCTCAAAAGGCGGGTGGAGAAGAACAGCACTTCAAGGTTCTCCACTTCCCCAGTCTCAGGATTGAGCCTGGCTATTATCTCATCTCCAAGCTCCTCTGACTCCTGTTCCGGGTATGGGGCACGCTTGTTGATATAAAGGACATCCCCTTCCCGGTCGTACTTGAAACTCAGGGTTTCCGCCATTCCAGTTCTCCTCCCGCCAGCCTCCTGGCTAAATAGGCAGTTATGATCCAATGGCGTTCTGCTGGCATCGGCTCACTTACCACTACAATTACTACGTGCTTTCCCCCGCGCAAGTCGTTGAACCAGCGCGAGAATAACCTGGCGCTGCCGAAACGACCGCTTCGCCGTACCTGGTTGGGGTCTGCCAGAGTCTCGGCGATCCGCAACCGGTGCTCAGGG
>DASTLM010000152.1:0-6388 GCA_035714945.1 Dehalococcoidia bacterium
GCCCCATAGCCGACAACCTGAATGATCTGTATTTAGACCCTGGTGATTCTACGATTTGGGGACGTACATGGAACTCACCCAGTCCATTGACCTGGTAATTATTATCAAGTTAGCTGTCGCGGTAATTGGGGGCCTGGTAACGGGATTTGTTGGAGGCATGGTTGGGCTGGCCTTGGGGCGCCCCCGGTTGCTTCTGATTTACTGGACCGCTAACAGCCCGGTCGACGCGGCAGGAACCAACATTTTGATCAGTGGTCTGGCTGCCTTGACCGGGGCCTGGCAGCATTTCCGAGAAGGCAGGATCGACTATCACGTGCTGGCGCTAATGGGAATACCCAGCTTTATAGGGGCGTTCATCGGCGGTTTCTTTGCCGGGATGGTGCCTACCGCGATATTGCTGGTAATAGTGGGTGTTACTACCACCTGGTACGGTTACGGGCTGTTCACCGGCCGCCGGCGGCGACGGCCGGAAGCCGGTGGTTCCAATCCTGCGGCGTCGGATAATCCCTCTTCAGCCGTTCAGGTTGTCCGCCCGAAAACCTCCCGGCGGCGGTATGGGTTGGAAATGGTCCTGGGGCTGGGTATCGGCCTATTCGGGGGTGTGGTTGGCCTGGTCTTGGGGCAACTGCGCTTGCCGGCCATGATGCATGTGCTGGGGATGGAACCCCGGATAGCTGCCGGAACGAACCTGGCGATTGCCACCTTCACCGGGATGTTCGGTTTCATCGGTCATATCCTCCACTGGCGGATTGATTTCCTGTTACTGGTGGCAATGGGGTCCATGGCAATGCTGGGCTCTTACCTTGGTGCGAAATACACGGGAAAAGTGTCTCCTGGGACTTTAAGGCGCTGGATGGGTGCCGTCATGATCGTTACGTCCCTGCCAATTTTCTGGCTAGCCTACACCCAGCTAGAGGGCCAATGAGCTGGAGAGCCAATGAGCTAGAGGGCCAATGAAGCTAAATTTCACCGTAAGATTTCTGGGGGCTGGGTATGTGGCGCTTCTTAACTCCCTTCATCATGCTGTGCATCGTGGGCTTCTCCGCCCGCCTGGGGTATCAGATGGCCCGGGCACCAGTACTGCCCCGCTTCGCTCAAGAGGCCGGGGCCGAGCCCTGGCTCGTCGGCCTCATTGTGGGGGCGTCCACCATTACTGGGGTGTTCATCAAGCTCCCGGCAGGCACCCTTTCCGATGTACTGGGTCGGCGACGCATGTTACTCCTGGGGGCCGCCTTTTTTGCCTTTCCTCCCTTCTTTTATTTCTTGGTCCAGGAGCCATACACGCTGCTGGGACTCCGCTTCCTGCACGGCGCCGCCACCGCCATCTTCAGTCCGGTGGCTGCCGCTGCGGTGGCCGACCTGTACCGCCAGGGCCGGGGCGAAAAGCTGGGCTGGTTCTCCTCAGCTAGTGAAGTGGGCAACGCCTTTGGACCGCTAATTGGCGGAGTGGTGCTAGCCTCGTTGGTGGCACCAGGTCTAGCTCAGTTTCACTTGACCTATCTGATAGTCGGTGTCTTGGGGGTGGTCACTTTTCTCCTGACGCTGCTACTGCCCATCGGGCGGGCTACCCCCACCGCCGCGCCATCGCCTGCTTCAGCGGGAACCAACGCCCGTCGCTGGACGCAGTTCCGACAGGGGATCTGGGAAGTGGTAAGCAATCGGAATATCCTCATTGCCAGTAGCGTCGAGGCAGCGATGTTCCTGGGGGTGGGCGCGCTGCTGGGCTTCTTGCCTCTCTACGCCAGGAACATTACAGGCCTGGGCGACGCCTACATTGGCCTGCTGATCTGGATGCCGCGGGTCATGGCCATGGCGGGGAAACCTTTGGCCGGACGAATTTCGGACCGCGTTGGGAGAAAACCGGTAATCCTCTTTGGACTGGCCCTCTGTGCTGCTACCCTACCTCTCTTTCCCCTCACCACCCATTTCGCAACACTGCTACTCGAAGGGGCCATTTTTGGACTCGGTATGGCCATCGTGACGCCTTCCACCACGGCGCTGGTGGCCGACCTGTGCCGGGCGGGTAACCACGGCGCCGCTATGGGAGTTTTTGGCACCATTTGGGATATCGGGGAAGCCTCGGGACCGATACTGGCGGGGGTGATTATCTTCACCCTGGGCAATCTTGATGTGGCATCCGCCTACCTGGGGGCTTTCAGCATCATTGCCGGAGTCCTGCTGCTGGCAGGTGTGGCCTTCGGCGCCACCGTGAGAACTCCCGAGTTGGCAGCGGAAAGGGCCTCAAGTTGAATGCACAATCTGGGATAGTTGGGTTATTGCCTGACGTTGCTGCTTTATCCCAATTCCGTGCTAAACTCGATCTTGAAGATATATTCAACAACAACTCTGGAGGAATTAAATGCAGTATCAGCTGTGGGCAAGCACAACCACTCAAGAGGCGGTCAACAGCGCCTTCACCAGCGCGATGGGCCGGGTCTATCTGTGGATGACCGGTGGACTGGGGTTGACCACCGTTGTTGCCCTGGCGGTGGCCAACAACCCGGGGATACAACAGGCGTTATTCAGCAGTAACCTTACGGTATTCGGGCTGATCGGAGCACAATTTGGTCTGGTGGTGGTAATCTCCCTGGCGATCAATAAAATGGCCCCGTCAGTTGCCCTGGGCCTGTTTTTTCTATACGCCGGCCTCACCGGGCTAACCCTGTCCACGGTGTTCCTGGTTTATGACCTGGGGACCATCGGTCTGGCCTTTGGGGCGGCCGCGTCCCTGTTCGCGGGACTGTCGCTGGTCGGCATGACCACCAGGAAAGACCTCACCAGGCTGGGGCCGATGCTATTGGCGTCTCTGCTGGGGTTGATTGTAGCCTCGGTGGCCAACTGGTTCCTGCAGAGCACTCTCCTGGAATGGGTGGTCTCCCTGGCTGGAGTGATAATCTTTGCGGGCCTGACGGTGTATGATTCGAAGAAAATCAAGGAGATGACTTCCGACGCTGTTTTACAGGGGGACACCCTGGTGGTCCAGCGAGTCGGCATCATGGGGGCCCTGAAGCTCTATCTGGACTTTCTGAACCTGTTCATGTTCATCCTGAGGTTGGCTGGCGGAAGGAAATAGGGAAGGCGTCTTCATCAAAGGCGTCTTCATCAAAGGAAATTCCGCCTAAGCGCTAACTGCCACTGCCTCGCTCACCATTGCTTGCGCTTCTTCCTGAATACGGCGCAGGTGGTCTTCTCCCCGAAAGCTCTCCGCGTAAATCCGGTAGACGCTCTCCGTTCCGGAGGGCCGGGCGGCGAACCAGCCGCTTTCAGCCACGACCTTTAGACCGCCAATGGGCGCGCCGTTGCCGGGGGCCTGAGTGAGAATCGCCCGTATTTTTTCGCCGGCCAGTTCGCTGGACCTGACCTGCTGCGGCGACAGCCGCGCCAGTATCGCCTTCTCCTCCGGGCTGGCGGGCGCCTCGATCCGGTCGTAGGAAGGTTCCCCGAATTCGCGGGTCAACTCCCGGTAGATCTCCCCGGGGTCGCGGCCGGTCCGCGCCGTGATCTCTGCCGCCAGCAGGCAGGCGATGATCCCATCCTTATCCGTCGTCCAGACCCCGCCGTCCCGGCGGAGAAAAGAGGCCCCGGCGCTCTCTTCGCCGCCAAATCCCAGGGAGCCGTCCAGCAGGCCGTCAACGAACCATTTGAAGCCCACCGGCACTTCATAGAGGTGGCGCCCCAACCTGGCGGCGACACGGTCGATCATCTGGCTGCTCACCACCGTCTTGCCCACCGCTGCTCCGTTACTCCATGCCGGTCGGTGCTGGAAGAGGTAGGGGATCGCCACCGCCAGGTAATGGTTGGGAGGAAGCAGCCCCTCGTTTCGGGTGACGATTCCGTGCCGGTCGTGGTCGGTATCGCAAGCGAAGGCGATTTGGAACCGGTCCTTCATGCCGATCAACTTCCTCATGGCATAGGGCGACGAAGGGTCCATGCGAATCTGGCCATCCCCATCTACGGTCATGAATCGGAAGGTCGGGTCCACTTCGTCGCTGACCACCGTGAGATTCAACCCGTAGCGTTGGGCGATGGGCGCCCAGTAATGGACGCCAGCACCGCCCAGAGGGTCTACTCCCAGGGTTACATCGCTGCCCCGGACGGCGTCCAAGTCGATAACCTGATCCAGGTCGCGAATATAGGCATTGAGAAAGTCATGCCGGTGAGTGGTCGAGGCTCGAAGGGCTTTCTCATAGGGAACCCGCTCAATACCCGCCAGTCCGGTTTCAAGCAATTGGTTTGCTCTGGCCTGAATCCAGCCGGTAACGTCGGTTTCAGCCGGGCCGCCGTTGGGGGGATTGTACTTGAAACCGCCATCACGGGGAGGGTTATGCGAGGGCGTAATCACGATGCCATCGGCCAGGCCGGTATCCCGGCTGCGGTTGTAGGTCAGAATGGCGTGGGAAACCACGGGAGTGGGGGTGTACTCGTCCCTGTCGGCGATCATGACTTCCACCCCATTTGCCGCCAGCACCTCCAGGGCGCTGGCCAGCGCCGGCACGGAAAGGGCGTGGGTGTCCATACCAAGGAACAGGGGCCCGTTTATCCCTTGCTGTTTCCGGTAGTGGCAGATCGCCTGAGTGATCGCCAGGATATGCCATTCATTGAAAGCCTGGTCCAGCGCGGAGCCACGGTGCCCCGAGGTCCCGAAGGCGACCCGTTGCGCCGGTGCCGCCGGGTCTGGGACCCGGGCGTAATAAGCGGTAATCAGTCTGGGCACGTCAACCAGCATCGACCGATCGGCCGGTTCGCCGGCAAAGGGACTTGCCTTCATCGCTCTCTCCTCCAGCGCTGGCCCTGGCATCCTGGGTTTACCGTCAATCCATTTACCCTCCGGTCAAAACCGCCCTGGCCTGGGGCCGGTTCGACAGAGATAACCTCAGAGATAACCTCTCGTATCGTGGGGGCCCACCGGCAATTGTAGCATGGGTGCCGGCTTTTTCCGTTGCTTGACACCGTTGCTTGGCACCGGGGACCGCTTTCCCAGGTTCCCGGACGTCGTCGGTCCTTCCGTTGATCGGGGTCAGCGTTTGTGCGGGGTCAACGTTGCCAGAGGATGTGGGCGGCCTCCAGGGGGACCGCCACGCCTTCGTGGCGGGGGATGAGGCGCGCCGTATAGTCCGTCACCGGGCGGGTTGCCGCCACCCTTGCGCCATAGGCGTACCCGTTGGTCGCGCCCAGCAGTTCCCGCAAGAGCTTCATCTCCACGCGTTCCGGAGCGCCACCGTAAACACCGTCGGCATAAAGCTCGACCCGCACCGCCTCCGGCTCCAGGTCGTCGAGGTATACCTGGACCTCGAGCAGGTGCTGCTCGCCCTCAGTATTTACCTTCGATTCACCGAAACGCAACGCGGCCCATTGGTGGTCCAGAGCATGCCGCCATCTGGTCAAGTCCACGCCGACTTTCCCGTGATCGGCAGCCCGCTTCAGGTAGGCGGCAGCCGCCGGGAGGTACTTTTGCTCTGCGTATTCGCAGAGCATCCGGCTGGTGGAAAAGCGGGGTGTCAACTGGGTCATGCTTTCCCGCATCCGCGCCACCCAGGCGCGGGGTATTCCCTGATCATCACGGGTATAGAACTCGGGGACCACCTCGCGTTCCAGCAAGTCGTAGAGCGATTCCGCTTCGACCGCGTCCCAGGCGGGATCGTCGCCGTGTTCCTGGCCGTCTCCCAGCGCCCACCCCACTTCCGGAGTATAGGCTTCCGCCCACCAGCCGTCCAATTCCGACAGATTGATGCCGCCGTTGACCAGGACCTTCATGCCGCTGGTCCCGCTGGCTTCCCAGGGCCGGCGCGGCGTGTTTAGCCAGACATCCACTCCCTGCACCAACTGTTCGGTCAAACGCATGTCGTAGTCGCTGAGGAAGATCACCCGGTGGCGTGCGTCGGGACGCCGGATGAATTCAATCCATTGCTGAATCAGGGCCTGTCCGTCCCGGTCGGCGGGATGGGCCTTGCCGGCCATGATGAGCTGCACGGGACGTTGCGGATTGGTCAACAGGCGCAACAGCCGTTCCGGATCGTGGAGCAGCAGGTTCGGCCTTTTGTAGGTTGCGAAGCGGCGGGCAAACCCCATGGTCAAGATATTGGGGTCAAAAAGATACTGCGCGCCGTCGATCGCCTCAGGGGTTGCACCTGAAGCGGCCAGTTGTAAGGTCAGTCGCCGGCGGGCGTACTCAACCAGCGTCTTGCTGGCCGCAATGCGACATTCCCAGAGTCTGGTGTCAGGGACGCAGTTAATCTCCCGGTCCAGGGTGTCAATTGACTTCAGCCAGCGGTTCTGGCCACAGGCATCCGTCCAGAGGGCATCGGCCGGGGCGGAGTCCCAGGTCGGCATATGTACCCCGTTGGTCACGTGTCCGACCGGCACTTCTGTCACCGGCCAGCGGGGAAAG
>DASTLM010000153.1:0-4875 GCA_035714945.1 Dehalococcoidia bacterium
CATGGAAAAGCCAACCTCGGTCAACTGCTCGGCCACCTCCCATTTGGAAAGATTTTGCGACCATTGCTCCAGGGCCGGGATGACGTTGCTGAAGTAGAAGTCCCCGTCCGCGTCCTGGCCCAGGTAGCGAGGGTCGTTGGCCAGGTCATCCCGGCCCAGCAACTGCCACATCGCCCGCAATCGCTCCGACGACCGCACTCCGGCCATCAGCACATAGCCGTCCCGGGCTTTGAAGGTCATTCCGGCGGTAACCAGCCGGGCATGGGAGCGGTTGGGATTCTTGCCGGTAGCCTGGTACACGTTAACGCTGCTGATCATGTGCGACACCATGCAATCGTACATCGACATGTCCACCAGTTGGCCCTGTCCGGTCTGGTCCCGGGTACGCAACGCCAGCACTATGCCCAGGGCGGTCCAGACCCCGGGGATGGAGTCGCCCATATTGTCGCCCACTGCTTGCGGTCCGCCACCTGGGTCGCCGGTAACCTCCATCCAACCGGCCATGCCCTGAATGCTGAGATTGTTGGCGGGCCAGGCGGAGTAGGGGCCGCGCCGGCCATCGCTGTCTCCGTACCCGGTGATGCTGGCGTAGACCAGTCGCGGGTTGATTTCCTGGAGCTGCTGGTAGCCCAACCCCAGCCGTTCAAAAGCGCCCGGTCCCCAGTTGTCGACCAGCACATCGGACTGGCGCACCAGGTTTTCAAAGGCTGTTTTGCCGAGGGGGTTCCTCAAGTCCAGGGTGACACTCTTCTTATTGCGGTTGATGCCCAGGTAGCGGGCGCTGATCGCCTGGCCGTCTTCACCTTGAATAAAGGGTCCCCGTCCCCGCGACAGGTCCCCGGTCCCGGGGCGCTCGATCTTGATGACCTCGGCTCCCATGTCGGCCAGGATCAAGGTGCAGAAAGGCCCGGCAACGATGTGGGTGGCGTCCAGAACGCGGATTCCCGTCAGGGGAAGGGGGAGTCTGCCGTTATTGGTGGTCATGTCCTTACCTCGAATTTGCGGAGCGGATTATCCGGATAGAATATACCATGGACCGCCAGCTTGACAGGGGCCAGATACCCGGGTACAAAGTAACCTGAGTTCAACCTGGCATGACTTCGGGCAGCGAGAGTTCCTGCAAGACCGGTCGACCTGGCGCAATGGGAGGGAAAGAGAAATGCAGACTGGGATGTCCAAGGATTCACCGATGTTCCAGGCCCAGGTAGTGGGTGTTGGCCTGGCCTTGCTGGGGGTGCTGGCCGTGGTGGGCTTGCTGAGCCTGTCTAGATTAACCGTCCCGCGGCCCGCCGAAGCCAGCATCCAGGATACCGCCCAATTTAACTCAGCCAAGGTGGACCTTGCCCGGCTGACCGAGCCGCTGAGCACACCGCCGCAGGCCACTGCGGCGTTATCCGGCGGCGCCTCATCAATTAACCCGGCTGACCCCGGCGCGGCCACCCGGCTGCAAGTGTCATTTACGGTGGGGGCCGCCGGACAACTGAACTCGGGAACTGGAGAGATTGTCATCACCCTGGATGATGATTTCCAGGTACCTGCCACCCTGGACCGTAACCAGATCACCATCAGCACCACTGAGGTGAGCAATTCATCCGACGGCTGTGATCCGGCCGTTTCGGTTTGTTCCGCCAGCGACGCGACAGCGCCCCAGAGCGTCACGCTGGACTTCGTGGGCTCGGAGAATGACGAGCCGGAGATTACCCTGCTGGTGCCCGACATGATTGCCGGGACCAACGACCCCGCCATCGGTTCCCAGGGTATCGCCAGCGACTCGACCGTCACCGTCGTTTTCCAGCAGAGCGCGGGCATCAAGAACTCTACTGAAGCGGGCAACCGCAGCGTAAAAGTTCGGACCACCGGGACGGGGGACACCGCAGATTTCAGCCTGCCTAGCGTAGCCGTCCCCATGCGCGTTGAGATGAGCAGTAATGGCGAGCCCCGCAACGAAGCAGTGGACCTGGTCGCCCTGGGCGTGGAAGGTGGGACCAACGTCACCTTCTGGCTGGACCTTAACGGGGACGGTCACCGCCCCAATGAGCCAGGCTTCCTGGTCCAGCCGGGCGAGCAGGACCTGTGCGCCGTGGTAGCCGCCAGCAGCGACATCGCCGTCTGCACCTTTACCGTCAGCAACCCGCCCTTCGTCCCCGGGCTCGGTGATGACTGCACGTTACCTACCCTGGTAGGCTGTAACTTTATCAACGCCAAAGACGGTGATATCAATCCCCGCACCACCAATTTCCCATTGGCCCTTACCCAGGCCTTCGTCGATCGGCAGAATTTTGAATTGGAGCCGACTTTAGAGGTTTTCCCCTCCTCGGCCAACCTGGGAGACCGGGTAATAGTTTCCCTCTTTGACTACCCGCCGGGTGACATCATCCTGGCTGCTGGTGTAACCATCGGCGGTGTCGCGGCGACCACCATCAGTCCGGCCACAACCGTTATCGCTTCAAATGGCCAAGGCAACTTTACCCTGACCATCCCGGCCGGGGTACGCCGGGGTGTACAGAAAATCAACGTTGCCACCAATTCTGGAGCCGAGCAGGACACCAATATAACCATAGGAGGTGCCCTGCTCCAGCTTTCGACCAATGATACTGTAATTGCCAACCAGGACTTAACTATCTTCGGAAGTGGTTTCGCCACGGACTTTGGGACTATTTGTGTCCCAGAGCGTCTAATCATGCTAGACGATATCTCACTGGGGTTAGATTCCGACTCCATCAATTACTTATGCGACGATATTCCCGAGCCAGGGGATGTGGGCGTAGAATTGAGCAGCGCTGGCACTTTTGCCGCCACTGTGCAGGTTGTTCGTTCGAGCGACTTTTCTATACCCATCGCGCTCCTCAGCGCCGGGGTCAAAGAGTTGAAGGTCATCGACAGTCAGGGAACTGAAGGTGTTGTCATCGTGGAGATCCCCGTGCGGACATTGTCGATCCAGCCGGGAGCCAGCGGCCCGGACAGCACGATCACGATCGGGGGGAGCGCTTTTCCGGTCTTCAATCCCAGGGGAGCGACCGTTTCGGTGGACCTGGAGTATGCCGGTGAGGATACCGGTTGCTCTGCAGAAACATCGGTGGTGCCTGACGCCACCGGCAGCTTCAGTGTCGAGATAACCGTACCTTCTTGTGTCGCCGTAGGGTCCACCAACCGGGTAATCGCGGCAATAGGGGTCGGTGGATCAGCAACAGGCGTCTTTGAAGTGGCCACTCACCAGGTTACGGGGTCTGCTGTCGTTGGGGCTGACCTGTCCATTGCCAAGGCCGCAATCACCAATATCAAGGTCGGCAACGGCCCAGACCGGATTGAAGTCAACAACACCACCAACCGAATATTCGTCTTCAATCTCGACGGCACCATGTCGGTCATCGATGGAGCTACCAGGACCAACATCGGTAGCCCGATACCAATTACCAGCGGCGTGATTCAAGACACCGACTTGAACGAAGCGGTCAACAAAGTATATGCCGTCTTCCCCGACACAGTGTTCGTGATTGATGGCGCAACCAACGCGGTCACCCCGGTGCCATCAGGGCCCGAACCCAGTGACACTGAAATAAATAGTGTCAACAACAACTTCTATGTAACGGACTCTGGCACCACGCCAGGATCAATATTCGTAATCAGCGGGAACACCGATTCGGTGATCGCTACCATTCCGGTAGGAGAAGACCCCCAGCAGCCGACGTTCAATCCGATAACCAACCGTCTGTACGTGGTCAACCTGGGGGGTGGTGTCACGGTAATCGACGGCGAAATTAACACGGTGATCACCACCATCCCGGTGGGAGTCGAGCCCCAGGACCTTGCCATCGACCGGGACAACAACAAGCTATTCGTGACCAATGCCGGCAGTGACAACGTGTCGGTAGTCGATGGCGCCACCAACACGGTCGTCGCCACCATTCCAGTTGGCGCCGGACCGAATGACGTACGGTTCAATCCCAGCACCAACCAGGTCTACGTTGTCAATCGGGGGGATAACTCGGTGTCGATCATCGATGGTGATACTGACTCCCTGGTTACCACGATCCCCGTGGGTCAGGACCCCAGTAGCGACCGGCTCAACTCAATCACCAATGAATTCTATGTCGTCAATCGGGGTGGTGATACCGTCTCGATTATCAGTGGCAATGACCTGACGGCGTCCACCATAGCGGTCGGTCCTCAACCCGTTAACCTTTACTTGAACCCGGACCTGAACCTGGCCTACGTTACCAGCTTTGTCAACGATACGATAACGGTGATCGACACGGCTATTCCCTCGGTGATTGGGACTTTCCCCGCCGGGAACCAACCGGACAATTTTGCCCTCAATCGGCGGACCAACGATGCCCATTTCACCAACCTCCAGGACCAACAGGTCACGGTGTTCCAAGGGTCGGTGCTTGCCGGAGGGCCGCTGTCGTACGTAATTCCGGTGACCAACAATGGCCCCGATGACGCTACCGGCGTGGTGGTGACTGATACCCTGGCCCCCGGAGTAACTTTCGATGCGGGCAATTCCGATGGGACCTGTACCGAGGTGACGCCGGGCACGGTTTCCTGCCAGGTCGGCCCTTTGACCGCCGGGACAACCAGGAACCTCAACCTGGGCGTCGTAGTGAATGCCGAATCACCCAGCGGCCTGCTTTTGATCAATACCGGCGAGGTGTCGGGCCAGGAGAGTGACCCCCACCTGCAGAACAATTCGGCGGCTGCCGCCACTCTGGTGCAGGTATCCGGCCTTCAGGCCGAGCCTTCCTTCATTCTGCATCAGGACCCGGCGGACGGAGCCACGGGACTGAAGGTAGGTATTACCCGGGTCTTCGACCCGGTCACCCTCAGCGATGTGGTCGCTGCCCTGGAGTCTTTCCAAGCCCAACTGACCTATGA
>DASTLM010000154.1:0-5129 GCA_035714945.1 Dehalococcoidia bacterium
CGTTACCCGGTGGCCCCCCTGGCAGCGTCGACCGTGCCTCCGGCAGGATCTGAAAGAGCTTGAGGATCGTCGGGGCCGTCGAGGGAATAACCTCGATGGGGCTGCTGGATTACATCATACCGCGAATCAGCCGCTGGCCCTGTTCCTCAGTGAGACCCAGTTGCCTCAAGGCCATCGGGCCTCCCTGAAGCACCGGCTCCCTCTGGCCGAGGCTTGGTTGGGATTTAACCTGGAAGAAGAGGCCGGTGTAAATAATGTCGCCCCACAACATGGCTTTTTCACAGGCGGTTTTCCAGTCCGAGGTGTCGTGTCCGTCGTCCTCAAGGGTCCTCACCCGGCCTTTAAAGAAGGGATGGCCGTTGTCGTTGTTGAAAGTGACGCAGGGGCTGAAAACGTCGATTAACGCGAACCCCTTGTGCCGAATGCCCCCCTTGATCAGCTCGGTCAGGTGCCGTATATCTCCGCTGTAGCCCCGGGCCACGTAAGTTGCGCCGTTCATTATGGCCGAGGTGATGGGATTTACCGGCATTTCAACGCTGCCGAAGGGGGTGCTTTTGGTCTTCATTCCGTCGCGGCTGGTGGGTGAAACTTGCCCGGTGGTCAGACCGTAAATCTGATTGTTCATCACGATATAGGTCAGGTCCACGTTGCGGCGCGCGGTATGGGTGAAATGGTTGCCGCCAATGCCGTATCCGTCGCCGTCGCCGCCGGTGGCGATGACGTTCAAGTTATGGTTGGCCATCTTGGCGCCGGTGGCGACGGCCAGCGACCGGCCGTGCAGGGTGTGCATGCCGTAGGCATTGAAGTACCCGGGCAGATTTGATGAGCAGCCGATACCGCTGACCGCCAGTATCTCGTGAGGTCGCAGTCCCAACTCGGCGCAGGCCCTCTGGATGCTATTTAAAACGCCAAAGTCACCACAACCGGGACACCAATCGGGGTCAACCTTACCCTTGAAGTCCCGAGCCGTCAGTTGGACGAAAGGCTGTTCTTCGGCTACTGCTGGGGTACTGGTCATGGAATCACCTCGTTAGACTATGACTTCAGACTATGACTTCAGACTATGACTTCCTGATACGGAACCGAGTGATTGGTCTTGCCCGCCAACTGCTCCAGCACCCCATCGACGATGTGATGGGGCACGAAAGGCTCTCCGTCATATTTGCGGATATGACCGTCGGCGGAAAATCCGGTCTCGCTCCGGAGATACCGGGCAAATTGCCCGGAAAAGTTATTCTCTACGATAATGGTGCGCTGGGATTTGGAGAGCGTGTCACTGATGGCGTCACCATTCAGGGGTTTCAGCCACTTGATTGCCAGCTGATTGGCGGTAACGCCTTTCTCTTTTAATTGCTTCACCGCCTCCTTGATCACGCCGTAGGTGGAACCCCACCCGATCAGGGTGACCGCAGCGTCGGTTGGGCCTTCCAGTTCCGGGGCGGCTACTTCCTGGTCGATGTTCTGGAGCTTGCGCGCGCGCTTTTCCACCATCTTGCGCCGTTTGTGCGGGTGAGTGAACTCGTCACTGATCAGTACGCCGTCTTCGTCGTGTTCGTCAGTGGCGACAATGTGAACATACCCCTCCAGGCCGGGGATGGCCCTGGGTGAAATACCGGTTGCCGTATCCTTGTATCGCTGGTAGCCATTCTCTCTGCCGGGTTTGGTGATCAACTCCCCCCGATCTATCTTCGGATTGAGGTTGACCTCGTCGGGGTCGAAGGAAAACCTGCCTTCGGAAATCAGCAGGTCAGAAATGATGATCCCGGGACATTGGAACTTGTCCACCAGGTTGAACAACTCCGCCACTGAATTGTAAGCATCCAGAGCGTCCCTGGGTGCCACCACCAGGCTTTCGTAGTCGCCTTGACTGGCGCCCAGGGCCTGCCACAGGTCGCCCTGTTCGGTTTTGGTGGGAACGCCGGTGGAGGGGCCTGCCCGCTGGACGTTGATATAGACCACTGGAATTTCCATCATGGACGCCGCGCCAATGGCCTCGGTCATCAGCGCGAACCCACCGCCGGATGTGGCGCACATGGCCCGGCATCCGGTATGGGCGGCGCCGATAACCATATTGGCGACGCCGATCTCATCCTCAACCTGCCGGACCATGATGTCCAGGTTGCGGGCGTTTTGGGCCATCCAGTGGAGCACCCCGGTGGAGGGACTCATGGGATATGCGGCGTAGAATTTCACCCCAGCGGCTGCGCCGCCCATGGCTAAAGCTTCATTGCCCGCCCAGACCCCCAGGGGTTTGCCGCCGCTGGGTAATCCATCGGGGAAGGGCTCAAAGTTGGCCCTGGCATAATCGAATCCGGCCCGGGCCACGCTAACGTTTTCGCTAACCACGGTCTCGCCCTGGCGCCGAAACCGCAGGGTCAAACTTTCCTCCAACACCTTATAGTCCAGGCCCATCAGTGAGGCAACCACGCCCACCGCAACGGTGTTCTGTATCAGCCGGTTGCGGCTTTGGGTCAACTCACCCACGGGAATCGGGCACAGATATGCGCCTTTATTGACCTTACCCGGCTTGATCGAGTCGGAATTAAACACCACCCGGCCGCCTGCTCCCATCAGGTTCAGGTGCCGGTCCATCGTGTCCTGGTTCAGGCACAGCAGCAAGTCTAGCTGGTCGCCGTGGCTGTAGATTTTCTGGTCGCTAACCCGCACGGTGAGGAAGATATGCCCGCCGCGGATTATCGATTGATAAGCGTTGTATGCATTGAGATGGAGGCCTCGACGCACGAATATGCGGGCGAGGATGTCGCCCGGGGTTGCGATCCCCTGTCCGGCTTCACCGCCGATGGCAATGGAAAGGTCATATTTGCCTGGGGCCATCTGTCTGTCACTCCTATGACGGAAGTCCAACTGCACTACGGGGTGGGTCACACTGCGCCGAGGAACCTGATTCTGTTGGTCTGACTACTTAAATAAGAGTGCCATAATTGCCAGTTATAGTAAAGAACAACAGCCTCAGGAAGCAGGACTTCAGCCAGTAGAATCGGTAAATTTTTGTAACGCTAGACCATGATAATGCCCCAGTCTACTACTACTTGAGGTGTGAACACAAGATTTAGCGAATGCCCATTCAAGAGCAAAGCTGATGGGGTTGCTGGCTCAACCGGGGTAATTTTGTCCTGGCAGTTTTTCCGACCTGGCTCTGCGGCGAGGATTGAGCTGTTTGAGGATTGAGCTGTTTACTGAGGCCGGGGCATTCGGTAACCCACCTGAGGTTCAGTGAATATGTAGCGGGGATCCCTGGCGTCATCGCCCAGCTTGCGTCGCAGATTACGTATAAAGGAACGTACTAACTCAGTCTCCCCCCCATATTCCGGCCCCCAGACCCGCTGTAGAATTTGCTCGTGAGTCAAAACCATGCCGGCATGGGTGGCCAGTTCATACAGGATCTTGTACTCGGTGGCGGAAAGGGCAATCGGTGCTTCACCCATGATCACTCTGCGTTCCGCGAAATTGATCGATAAGTCGTCGAGCAAGAAGGGCGGACGGACCTCCATCTGGTCGGGCAGGACCCGCCTCCGCAGCACCACTTCGATGCGGGCCAACAGTTCTGTGGGGGAGAAGGGCTTGGTGATGTAATCATCGGCGCCCATCCTGAGCGCCTGCACCATGTCCTCGTCCCGGTCTCGAGCGGTCAGGAAGATCACCGGAACGCCGGAGAATCCCCGAATCTGCTCCAGCAGTTCAAATCCGTTGGTGCCGGGCAGCATCAGGTCCATTATCACCAGGTCTGGTTCTTCGGATTCGACCAGTCGGCTCACCTGGGCTGGGTCGCTGCTGGACGTAGTGTGGTACCCGGCATCATTCAAAGTGCGTTCCAGATAGCGCAGGATCTGCGCCTCGTCGTCGATCACCAACACCCGGGTGCGCTCCTGAGACCGGTGCACCCGACCCAGGTGTTGGTCCCTTCTGGTCGTGTCTACTGCTGGGGCATTCCTGGCTTGATGGGTTACGGTTTGATGGGATAGGGGCAAGGTGAAGCTGAAGGTGGTACCCTGTCCCTCACCCTGGCTTTCCGCCCAGATCCGGCCGCCATGGGCCTCAATAATTCCCCGGCAAATGGCCAGGCCCAGTCCGGTGCCGGCAAGTTTGAGCCCGCTTTCCTCATGCAACCGGGAGAACTTCCGAAAGAGATAGTGCAGTTTCTCTGGCGGGATTCCTCGGCCATCATCCTGCACCCGCACGGTGGCCATGACCGTGTCGCTGGCAACCGCAATGCGAATTGGCGAAGTGTCGGGCGAGAATTTGGCTGCGTTGCTCAGCAGGTTGCCCAATACCTGACCAATCCGGCGGCGGTCGGCGTCCAGGGGGGGGAGTTCCGGTGGGATCTGCACTTCAATCTGATGGGAACCGTCGCCACGGGCGAAGGTGGCGATGGCGTCATCCAGCATTTCACCCAGGTCGGCCGGCGCGGTGTTTACCGACAGCGAACCGGCTTCAATGCGAGTCATATCCAGCAGGTTGTCCACCAGGTCGCGAAGCCGGTCGGCCTGTTCATCGATGATCTCAAAGAATTCGCGCATTTCAGCTTCGCTGAGGGGCCTCCGACTTCCCAATACCGTGGCCGCCGAGCCTTTGATCGCGGTCAGCGGTGTTCGCAATTCATGGCTCACGATACCCAGGAACTCGTTACGCAGCTGCGCCACTTCTTCCAGGGGTGTAATATCCTGAACAATGATGATGGCCCCGGTTATCTGACCGTCGGCAGAGTGAACCGGCGTGGCGCTGACCAGGGTAGGGACCGAGTGGCCGTCGGAAAACTCGAACCGGACCTCTTCCGCATGGACGCTTTCGCCCCGGTTGAGCGCCCTTTGCACCGGCCGGTCGCTGGGGTCGTATTCGTGACCATCAGGCCGGCGGTGGACCAGAATATCCTGGTCCAGCCCGTTGCCAACTTGATGCGAAGCGCCCAGAATTCGGATTGCCTCCCGGTTCGCCAGCTCTATTTTCCCCTCTCTGGCATCGATCACCAGAACGCCCACCGGGGAGGCTTCGACCATTGCTCGGAGACGCTGCCGTTCCTGCTCCCGCTCGGCTTCGGCGATGGTCCGCTGGTTGAAAGCTCTCTCGGCTTCAGCCCGTGCCAGTTGTTCCCGTTCAAACCGATGGGCGTT
>DASTLM010000155.1:0-5030 GCA_035714945.1 Dehalococcoidia bacterium
TAGCCATCGTCCCGGGGTGCGTCACCGCGGGCTGGCGTGTCGGGAACATTCCGGGTACGATAATTGACGTGGGCCCTGAACCTGGAATTGCAACATGAATACGCCATCCCAACAACAGGCCGTAGTCGCCAGTCCCAGTCCGCCGGTGTGGCGGAGGCTCTTTCATGTGATCGCGGGTTCAACCCTGCCGATTGCTGGGATTTTCCTGCCCTGGCTGGCGATCATAATCCTCTCCACTGTGCTGGCGTCAGTCAGTCTGGGCCTGGACTTGACCCGGATCAAACTACCCCTCTTGAATCGATTATTCCTCCGCTTTTTGGCGCCTTTCCTGAAAAAGACCGAAGACCAGCGGATTACCGGCGCAACCTATATGCTGGTCGCGACGGTCGTGGCTTTCCTGGTATTTGAGCAGTCCGTAGCGGTGGTGGCGTTGCTGTTTCTCTCGATTGGCGACCCGGTGGCGGCGTTGGTAGGGACCCGGACTCCCGGTCCAAGGATTTTTGGCAAATCACCGGGCGGCACCCTGGCCTTCGTGGGGGTGTCTCTGCTGGTGGTGCTGGTTCTGGTCAGTAGTGGATACATTCAATATCACTGGGGCTACATCCTTGGCGCGTTGGTTGCCGCTGGGGCCGAACTGGCCCCGGTCCCCCTGGACGATAATTTGACCATCCCCTTGCTGACCGGAACCGCAATGCAATATAGCGTGGTCTGAGTCAGGGACACGCGTTGATAACGCTGAGAGAGGCCCTGTAGATCGCTGGAGATCGACCCATTGCGGCGTCGAGCCAGCAGACCATTTAGCTCGGCTGTCCTACTCTGAGGGGGAGATTATCTGGCGTACCCGACTTTCGGGGATCGGGGAGGGTCCCTTGATCAGGACATGATTAAGGCCACTTGATTTATGTAGCCGAAAGCGACTCAAAAGGGGTGGTAGGTTTTGCCGATGGGGGGTGCTGCCGTGATTCTACTGGGCGCCGTGGAACTCGATAACTTCGGCCCGCTCCCGCTGAAACCTCAAATAAGCATCCTTGTTCATTGCCGGCCGGTGATTGATGATCACTTCCTTGCCTCTGGCCCCTCCGTTGGCCAGCAGGTCGATGGCCACCATCGCCATAATCTTGGCCGGGGTTATGACGGCGGATTCATAGTCGGTTATCAAATATTCTTTGCTGTGGCCCGCTCCTACCGCGCCGGAAGTGTAGGGGTGGCAGGAGGGAATGATCTGGCTGAGGTCTCCCATATCGGTGGAGCCTCCCCGGTTGCGGCGGGGCGGCAGTACCAGCACGCTGGACTCGCCCATCAGGACGGTGCAATTCTGCTGGAACAGTTCCTGGAGGCCGGCATTGTGGCGAATGGGCCAGTAACCGGGGATATTGGTGATTTTCACCGAGGCCCCCACCGCCAGGGCCCCGGCTTTAAAGCAACGGTCGACAATGGCCCCGTTGGTGACCACCGCTTTGGGACTGGCTGAGCGCACCCTCCACTCCAGGCGTACGTCGGCTGGAACCGCGCTGACCGCCTCGCCGCCCCGGGTCATAATGCCGTGGATGCGCACCGTGTCGTCGTCCTGGAAAATTTCCCGGTTGGAGTTGATGGCCTGCAATGCGAAAGAAGCGGCGTTCAGGGCGTTGATCCCCAGGTGGGGCGCCCCTCCAGCGTGAGAGCCTCTTCCCTGATATTCGACATACTTGACGATGTGCCCGTTGCTGGTGCCTCCAACGGCGAACCGGCGGTCGCCCATGTCGCTGGCGGTGTGGCACATCATGGCGATGTCCACGTTGTCGAATTCGCCCAGGCGGATCAACTCCTGCTTGCCGCTCATGAACTCAATTTTTTTCTCGGCGCGAAGCTCCAGCCTTCGGGTTACCTGAATAAACTCCTCCGCGGGAACCGCGAAGGGGACAATCTCCCCCGAGAGTTGCCGCAACACCTCCGGCACCATCAAACCGGTCAGCGCGCCCAGCATCATTCCGATCTGACAGTGGTGCCCGCAGGCGTGGGCCGCTCCCGTATCCGGGTCGGCATGGGGATGTTCGGCGACCACCAGCGAGTCCAACTCTCCGATGATGGCCAGGCGTGGCCCGGCACCGTTGCCGCCGGCAACGCTGCCCTTGAGGCCGGTCAGCGCCAACCCGCTGCGGTGAGGAATACCCATCTCCTGGAAGTTTCTGGCGACTAATTTGGCGGTGCGTACCTCGCTAAACCCAGGTTCGGGGTGGGCCAGCACGTCTTTGGCAATTTGAATCAGCTCTTTTTTGCGTTTGTCGATGGCGGCGCAGGCCTTCTGCTTGAGTTCCTGTATGGTTAACATAACTAAACAACCTCGAAGGACTCTTCCTTGAAGGACTCTTCCTTGGCCAACCCTCGCATAAACTTCAGGTACTCCGGTCGGGTCATGTCCGGCCGGTGATTGGCGATAATCTTGCCCGCCGAGGCCGCGCCGTCGGCCAGCAGGTCCACCACGGTGGCGGCCATGGCCTTGGCTGCCGAGATCACCGCCAGAGAGTAGTCTTGCACCACGTAATTATTTCCGTGACCCAGGCCGGTGGCCCCGCCAACGTAGGGGTGAATGGCGGGCATCAGGTGGCTGATGTCGCCCATATCGGTGGACCCGGTGCGGTGGGCAATGTGCCTCACGTTTTCCGGCCCCACCAGCGCGGCCGCGTTGGTCTCAAACCTGGCGTTCATCTGTGGGTCTTGCTGTAAGGGTAAGTAGCCCGGGATAGTCTGGATGTTGACCCTGGCTCCGACGGCCATCGCTCCGGCCCGGAGCGCGCGGTCCACCTTCCGGTTGGCGTCCAGGATGGCGTCAATGGTCTTGCCCCGTACAAAGGTTTCCATGCGGACGTCGGCAGGCACCGCGCTAACCGCTTCGCCGCCCCTGGTGATGATGGGATGCACTCTAATCGTGTCCTCGTCGCGGAAGGTCTCCCGATTATAGTGGATTGCGCTGAGGGCCAGGGACGCGGCGTTCAGCGCGTTAATCCCCAGGTGTGGTGCGCCCCCGGCGTGGGAACCCCGGCCCACAAACTGAATCTTCTTGGCCAGGGTGCCGTTGTTGGTACCGCTGATGCATAGCCTGCCCTCTTCCGGGTTGCTGGTGGTGTGGATCATCATGGCCAGGTCGACGTCGTCAAACTCACCAATGCGGATCATCTCCGGCTTGCCGCCCAGAAACTCCAGCTTGCCCTGCCGCCTTAACCCGTCGCGATACTCGATTTCGATGTACTCTTCGGCGGGCACCGCCATCAGCGCCAATCGTCCGCTCAATGCCGATAAAACACGGGGCTGCATCAGGCCGATGGTCGCGCCGAAGAGCATTCCAATCTGGCAGTGGTGGCCGCAAGCGTGGGCCGCGCCGGTGTTGGGATCGGCGAAGGGATGCTCGTTAACGATCAGCGAGTCCAGTTCGCCCAGCAGGGCCATCGTCGGCCCGGCGCTGCCGCCGACCAGTTCGCCCCGCACTCCGGTGATGGCCAGCCCCGCGCGAAAGGGAATGCCCAACTCGGCAAACTTGCTGGACACCAGGTGCGCGGTCTTGACCTCTCGAAAGCCGGGCTCCGGGTGGCCGAGGATGGTCCTGGAGAGGTTAATGATCTCTTCGGCGCGGGAGTCGATTTCCTGAAACACCTGGCGTTTCAGGTCTTCCTTGGAAGGTATGGCGGCGGAAGGCATCGCGGCGGAAGGCATGGCGGCACCTCATCCCTGCGGTTAACACTGTCGTTGCCTGACCGATTTTAGCAGAGGCCCGGGGAAATGGACATACGGCGGGTGTATAATTGCCCCGATATGCCAACCAAGATAATTATCGCGCCGCAAACCTTCAAGGGTGGCCTGTCGGCCCTGGCGGCGGCCCAGGCGATCCAGCGGGGTGTCCAGGCGGCCGACCCGGACGCCGAGACGGTGCTGATGCCGGTGGCCGACGGCGGCGATGGTACGCTGGAGGCGCTGGTCGATTCAACCGGTGGCAAAATCTTCCGCAGCATCGTCACCGGCCCGCTGGATCAGGCGGTCGATGCGTTGTGGGGAGTGATGGGTGACGGCCAGACGGCGGTGATTGAGATGGCCCGTCCTTCTGGCCTGGCGTTGGTGCCGGCCAACCGCCGCAACCCCCGCATCAGCACCACCCGGGGCACCGGCGAGATCATCCGGGAGGCTTTGGACAAGGGCTATACCCGCATCATTGTCGGTCTGGGCGGCAGCGCCACCAATGACGCTGGAGCGGGCATGGCCACCGCCCTGGGAGTCCGGTTTCTGGATGATGCCGGACAGCTATTGCCCAATGGTGGAGCGGCGCTGGCGAGATTGGCCAGCATTGATGCCTCCAATATACACCCCGGACTCGCTGGGGCGACCATCATCGGGGCCACTGACGTCACCAACCCCTTGTGCGGTCCCACCGGGGCTTCGACGGTCTATGGCCCCCAGAAAGGAGCTTCGCCGGAGGTGGTGGCCGAGCTGGACGCCGCCTTGGCCCGTTTTGCTCGCGTCGTTCAGCGAGACCTGGGTAAGAATGTCCTGGACCGACCTGGCTCCGGAGCCGCCGGAGGACTGGGCGCTGGCTTGATCGCCTTTGCCGGGGCCGAACTGCGTTCGGGAATCGACATGGTGTGCGAGATTCTGGAGTTTGACCGGCATCTGGAAGGGGCCAGCCTGGTAATCACCGGCGAGGGCCGCGCTGACGAGTCAACCATCTATGACAAAGCCCCCGTTGGGGTGGCCCGGCGGGCAGCGTTAAAGGGGGTTCCTACCATCATACTGGCGGGCAGTATCGGCCCCGGCTACCAGAAGCTATACCAACATGGCATCGCCGGAGTGGTCTGCATCGCCGACCGGCCCATGAGCTTTGAGCGCAGTCTGGCCCGCACCGCCGAACTGCTGGAGGGGGCCGCCGAGCGAACGGTGCGGTTGTTGCAGGCGGGGATTAATCTGGCGCCGCCGGTCTGAAGTTGAAGCGCTGGGTTTTCAATCTAACCTTTCCCGGACAAAATCCACCACCGACTGAGAAAGCTCAATGGCCCGGTCGGCGT
>DASTLM010000156.1:0-3468 GCA_035714945.1 Dehalococcoidia bacterium
GTCGGGATTCTTCATGCGGGAAATGGGCAGGTCCTTGACCGTGACCACGGCCTTGACGCCGGGGTAGGCCTGGGCCTTGCTGATATCAATGGACTTGATCCGAGCATGGGCATGGGGGCTGCGCAACACCTTGCCATGGAGCAACCCGGTCATCTGGAAGTCCGCTCCGTACTTCGCTCTGCCGGTAACTTTGTCCGCGCCATCGTGGCGAAGGGGCCGGGTTCCAACTACCTGATATTCCGTGTTCGACAGGACCACATTAGCCATTCCAATCCACCTCATTTTTGGAACTAAGATATGGAACTAAAATCAGCGTGGGGTTGCTGCTGGGATTGTACCATACAGGGACCGGGGTTTCTAACCAGGGGCGTAGATACCAGCAATTCTATTATGAGCTTATTTCGGTAATCACTCCGTCCCGGCCCACTTGTAGCGATGGTCAGGAAGGCCTGACATCTTGCCTCCAGCGCCACGGCAATTTGCAAAGCATCAGGCGTCCGCAGCCGGTATTGCGCCCGGAGGTGGGCGGCCCGTTCAGCGATAGCAGTGCCAATGGGAACCACCGAAAGACTTGGGTGATGCAAGAGCAAGTCTGAATAGTCGTGGGCAAGTTGGGTTTCGCCTTGCTGAATGGGCTGGACCAGCACTTCCATTAAGGTAATGACTGAGGTAACACCGGCAAGGTTGCCGTCAGTAATTCGCTGAAATATTGGGGTCACGCAGTTCATCCACGTATTGCTGGGCATCTATACCTCCCCAGATTTCTGCCCCCAGGCCGTGGAGTTCCATCAGGCTGCGGGGGCGGGACGCGCCAGCCTGGCTAGCCCTGGCTATCTCCCCGGCGATCAGCTCTACCAGACGCAGTTGCTCGGCAGGCGGGAGGGGTTTGATGTGCTGTTCGAAAAAGTCTTCGATCCTGGTCGTCATGGAAAAGAACTTCTTCAGAAGCCAACCGCTGCTGGCCGAGTGGTTGTGCCTTCCCCCTAAATTCTACCCGACCCCAGCCCAGATGAGGCAGCCGACTGCCCTGAGTGGCCTCACCCCGGGCCACCGACCCAAGACCCGCACGTTCCTGGCCCTGTTCTGGGGGGCGGCGATGGGCAGGATTGGGGGGACCGGCTTTCAAGAAGAATATTGTTGTACATATCCTGACCTGAGCAATCCTTCTGTCTATAGCGACAGTTCAAGCCGACACAGCTTCCTGAAGAGAAGGGCTGAGGAGGACGGCTCTAATCTCTTGCCCGTTTTTAACTACCCGCAAGAAGTGGGCGACTGGTGGGGAGATAAGAATCGGGAGCAGCCGAGATTCTAACTCTGGGTCCTTTTCCAACTCGGACAATGGAATTTCTTGCTCGCTTTGTGCATGAATAGAGTAGTTAAAGATAGTTAGTCCAGCAGCCTCCTGGGACCGAGGCGGTATTCTCAAAAGAACCTGGTCAGAAAGCTGGTATCCAGTGGCAGTGGTTGGCGTCCCGAAGTTGACGTACAGGATATCTCCATCAGGGTCATAGGTGATGCGGATGGGTTTCACTATCTTCCACCTCTGCGTCGGTAGATCTGGTAGGCCGTCATAATGAAGTTGTTCTCAGAGCCGTCGGAATTGAAACCAAAGCGCACGACGACCACCATGGTGGTGTTGTTATTTGGCAGGAACCGGTAGTTCCGGTAGTACAGGTACACCTGCGGCCGCACCGAATCCTGGAACCGCCGACCCATCCGGACGGTTTCTCCAACCTGACTTCGATAACCCTGCATTTCCGGGTGCTCATCGCATATATGCTGTCATCGCTCCTCAGTCAGGTATATCTCATGTCCCAGGCGATCTAATATCGCTCTACCCAATGCTAAATCTCAGAAGATGGGAGAATCCTGCCACATCCCCACGGGGTCAGCTTCCTTTCCCCCATTCTAACCGACCCAGGCTTGCCGGGGAAGTCAATATCACTCTCCTCAGTGACCTCACCCCGGGCCACCGACCCAAGACTCGCACATTCCTGGCCCCGTGCCGGGCAGCGTTGCGCAGGACTAGGGGACAGTTTTTGGAGGTATTCGTGGATGTTTATGGGTTATTTTGGTACCCTTCCCTCCCTTAGCTCCTAACTATCGCAGGCCAGCCGGGGAAGGCTTAATCACGGCTCAACATCAGGCTGTCCTTCCAATTCTTCCAGGATGACTTCAACCTGAGCCTTGAGATGGGGTAGCTCTATTGCCACTACATTCCAGACCAACTCAAGGTCTACGTTGAAGTACTCGTGGACTAGCCGGTTGCGCATAGAGATGACTTGCTGCCAGGGCACCCCCGGGTGCGATGCCTTCAGGCTGGCCGTTACCTGCCTCACGGCCTCGCCTATGATACCCAGGTTCCAGACCACTGCACCCTGGACCATCTCAGACCGAAAGAATTGCTCTCTACCGCCCTGGGTAAACTGTTCAATGCGATTGATGGCATCCCTGATGTGCCAGAAATAGACCCGGTTGTCTTTCTGGTCGTCTCTCACAGGGGCTGGGCCTCAGCCAGGATACGGTCTTTAAGATAGGGACTGACCCCTCCATCAGTCACGACATCCACCTGGCAACCCAGCAACTCCTCCAGGTCAGCATGCAGACCACCAAGGTCGAAGAGGCTTCTCCCAGATTCCATCTCCACCAGGAAGTCAATATCGCTCTCCGCAGTGGCCTCACCCCGGGCCACCGAGCCAAAGACCCGCACGTTCCTGGCCCCGTACTTAGCGGCGATGCGCAGAATTGCAGAGCGGTTTTTGTGGAGGTGTTCGCTGAGGTGCAATTCAGGTCACTCCAATTGCTCTCCCGACAGTCGAAGGGCAGCTTCTAAGACGGCATCACTGAGCCACATGCCTTTTCCACGCAGTGTAGCTACGACCGCACTCACCGACGAGATGAGACCAGCTCGTTTTGCTCTCACCAGAACACCCAACGTACCGGTGTATTTCAGATTGCGTAAATTAGCTATGCGCCGGGCAAGCTGGTCATCCAGGATGAGCAGGCTATTGGCCAATTCCAAGCCCAGCGCGATGACTTCGGCTTCGCCAGGTCCCAGGTCTATCAGGGCTGGCACCAGCACCGCCGACGCCACTGGCCGGACCTGCAACCACTCAAGAGCAGTCACGTCAGGGACATCAAACCCCTGCCTGCTGCCCTCCTCCAACTCCCCTTGAACTGCACGGGGCACGATGACGTAGCCATACAGTCCCTTCAGGATATTCAGGCAACCAGCCTGGTGAAGATACAGCAGGGGCGAAGTGTTGGCGATGGCCAGTGGATCAGGCATTCCTCACATCGCCCTCAAGCTGCTCAGGGGACATGAAGAAGGGTGACACCTGAAAGCGGCCCAGGGCCGACAGGAACTCCACCCGGGACATTCCTGCCAGTTGGGCCGCCCGACCAGAGGAAAGCTTGCCCAACTCGTAGAATTTCACTGCCGCGGCGATGCGAAGCTCTCGGGCCAGG
>DASTLM010000157.1:0-18228 GCA_035714945.1 Dehalococcoidia bacterium
GCAATGGGCCGCCACGTAGCACAGCCCTCGCACCCGCCCGGTGCCGGTGTCCACCTCCACCTCGGCAAAATGATCGCCAGAGAAATCAACGATTCGCCCCCCACCACCCCCGGCAGCGCGGGATGCGGGATCAGGAACTGATCAGGCCGGTACGACTTCAAGCTAAAGGACGCTGTACATCATCCTGGTGTCCCGCATCACATCTTCGCCGAAGTCGTTGTCCACATCCCGCCAGACCGAGTGGATGTGATTGGCGCCGTTCTGCTGGTTGTCGAACTCGACGATGAATTTGCCGCCGTGAATCCGATAGTAATGGTCTCGGCCCCGGTCTAGCCCACCGGCCCACACCAGACGGAAATCGTCCAGACCCTGTTGGCGGAGAGCCGCCATTTTTTCCGCGGCAACCTCGGTACGCACACCGTTAACGTATTCGGCGATCAAGGACATCAGCGTCTCTTTCTGAGTGCCGGTCATTTCAGAGCCGGCAATTCCCTCGTTATCGTGGACCGCTGCCTTGCTGGAGTTATAAGTTGGTATGTCCCAGGGGGCCTTGTCGTGGATGATAGCCCTGGCTTTCTGCCTGGTATCGAAGCTGTTAATCAGTTCAAAAGCCAGGTCTTCCCGCCGGTCCAGGATGCGCAGGCCCTGTTTTGGACCTTTATAAACCTCGGCCGGATTGGCGCCCAGAAAGAAGGGTGTCACCGAAATGACTTTGTCCCCCCAGGCGTTGATGTGCAGGGAAACGTGGTGACCTTCGGCCCGCCAACCCCAGGGGCCGTCACCACCGGGCTCGCCAAACACCGTCCAGTAATAGAGCTCTGGATTCCGTTCAAAGCTAACGGCACCCTCCTCGACTTCCAGGGGGCCCAGCACCAGTTCATGCTCTATGATTTGCCTGGTCTTCAGCGCGATATCTGGAGCCAGGCTGCTGTCCAGGATCGCGTAGGCCAACTGGCGCTGGTTGGCGTCCATATCCCGCAGAGGAAGACCGTGCCGGTTCATCGGCGGGTAATACCAGAAGATCCGCTCACCGTCGCGGAAATCGAAGGTCGCCCTGGTTTTCTGCTCTGGCGTCAGGCTGTTCAGCCACTGGTTACAGGCCCCGGCGATCTCAGCCGTGACCCGAGCGTTTCCGTACCCTTTGACCTGTGCCATGTTTCCTCCTTAGAAGTAGCTTGCTGAGAAGTAGCTTGCTGAGAATTAGCCTGGGATGAATCCCGGCCCCGGATTATTGGCGGTCAATCGAGGCTGATCTGACCGGAGTGTAGTAGCGGCAATAATTGGTGTCAAGGCGGATAGCTCGGGTTTTAACTCCTGGCCGACGCTTCCTGAAGGGCCACGTCCAGTTCTTCCAGGGTCGCGTAGCCTTCAAACTTTTGATAGACGACGCCATCTGAGTCCAGCACGTAGGTCCAGGACTCGTTGAACCAGTGGGGGATCTGGTCAAAGCGCCACTCCTTGACCGCTTCGGTGATTCTGGCCTGGCTCAGGTCTCCCTGGATTTCCTCCGGGTTGTCGTAAATCTCCACATGGATGAAGTTAGCCTCACCCCGGTGTTGGTCTTTCAGCTCAGCTACCGTATCCACCTGGGGGCCACAAGTGGGGCTGGTGCAAAATGCCGGCGAGGCGAAAACGATGACCGAGGCCTTGCCACTGTTGATCGCCTCATCGATGCTGAGCAAGTACAGGTCCGGGTCCGGGGAAAAGTCGGTGGTGAGGGTTTTGAGTCCCCCTTCGCCCTCCAGGGTCTTGGTTTTGCTCTGGGGAGGAATTGCCCCAATGTCCGGCACTATTAGCTGATCCGCCACTTCCAGCACCAATTGGGTAGTGCCGGCGAACTCAACATCCTCCACCGATATGTCCAGCCGCCAGCGACCAGGCTGGGGGAAGGTAAGCTCAGTGCTATAGGCACCCCGTATGGCATAGGGCCACAAATGGAAATCCGCCTGGGCCGTTTGTGATCCTGCCGAGGCGCCATCAAGATATGACGTGGTTACCGTTGCTTCCGGGGCTTTCACCAGAGTGTTGGCACCGATCAGCAGGAAGGACACCCGTTGTGTTCCGGTGCGCAAGAGGGTGGTGGCCAGCAAGGGGGTGATGCCGTCGTGGCTGCCGTTCAATCCTGACGATCCTGGCGATGGCTGAACTGCCGCCGGAGCAGGACCGGGGGCAGCAGTTGCACAGGACACCGCGCCCAGCAACAATAGCGCCGCCACCGTCGCCCGAAATTTTCCAGATTGACCCGGCGAAAACCGTCGGAACATCAGGGTCCCTCCTGGTAAAGGCCAAAGGTATAGGCAAACAGACCAAAATCGGCGGAGTTGGGGCTGATGCGCAGTTCTTGGCCCCGGACGTAACCGGGATTGTCCACGATAGTGTACAGGCGTGGTTCGGTCACCAGAATGTAACTCTCCCCATCGTCGGCAATCATCACATCCGCGCCCTTGTTCTCATCGGTCAAGTATTCTCCATCCATGGTTATGCGGACGCGGTAAGGCTCCCCGGAGTCGGAGGTGATCACCGCGTTCACGCTCTTGGCCGAATATATGATCGCGATATAGTCTTCGTAGTTTTCGGTGACCCGGCCATGCTTGGCCCGTTCCGCCTCCGCCAACCAGTCGCCATTAAAATAGACTTTATTCGGGACCAGATCCTCCGGGGCGGTGAAGCTGGCGATGGAGTCCCGGTTTTTGTAGTATTCGGTCTGGACCACGTAGGGATCAGACCCAAATTGTACCGCAGAGAAGTTGCGCTGATACCCCGCATACAGTTCTGGCGTAACCTCTACCCTCTGGTTGCCAAGGGTTGCATCCAGGGCCTGGTCCTCCGGCATCTCAAAATTATCGTCGGAAAGGTCAGCCCCGGCTTCGGCCAGGAGTTCACGGATAACCTTCTCGGTTTCTCCGTATGACCCTTCACCAAAGTGAGAGTAACGGACCAGACCGTCCTGGTCCACCAGATACTTGGCCGGCCAGTAGCGGTTTTCGTAGGCCGACCAGGTCAGCATGTCATTGTCCTGAGCGACCGGCCAGACGATACCATTCTTGGCGGCCGCCTGCACCACGTTCTCGGTGACCTTTTCAAACTCGAACTCCGGCGCATGAAGGCCGATGATTACCAGACCGTCGTCGGCATACCTGGCGTTCCAGTCTCGGAGATAGGGAAAGGTCCGGATACAGTTGACACAGGTATAGGTCCAGACATCGACCAGCACCACCTGGCCCCGCAGGTCCGTGATGCTCAGTGGTTCCGAATTAATCCAGTTGGTGATACCGACAAAGTCCGGGGCAACATCCCCAACGCGGCCACCGACTTTCCGGTCCGGGGTATCCCGTTGGTTGCCCGGCTGAGCTGAGACATCCCCGCTGGAGCCAGCAGCCTGATTGTCCGTGTTTGCCGGTACCGCCTCGACCGGTATCTCCCCGGCAGGCTCAGCGGCCTGATCGGGAACCAGAACGGCGGACGAACCGGCGCAGGCCGAGACCAGTAACATTGCCAGAATCAGGACCCAAACCGGCCCGGTGGAACGAATGGGGCGCGACGAAATCAACTCGACTCCTTCAAGACGTGATCAAACCCTTCATCCAGGTTAAACTACGCCGCTGATACCCGGAATGGATGTAGCCGGATGAACCTCCTCCCGCACCAATGCCTTACTCGGTGAAGGCCCATCCCACGAAATTTCTAGTGTTCGGCATCTTCTGCTCTTTCGGGAAGGGAGCGAAGTGAACGCCGGCGCCACGGTCATCGACCCTGCTGGTCTGGTCTGCTGATGCCCAGGGGATGCCCGATTTTCGAAGCTGTGTTACACTCGACGGAGAGGTTCAACCCATCGATGCCAATTAACGGCGCAAATTAACGGCGCAAATTAACGGCGCAAATTAACGGCGCAAATTAACTAGGAGGACTCCTGTGCAGGACGCTGCGTCCCCGACATTGGTGGCTCGCCGCATCATCGAAAATGTCGCTAATGTGATTGTAGGTAAGACTTCGGTCGTGGAGCAAGCCGTGGCGGCCCTGATCGCTGAAGGTCACTTGCTGGTTGAAGACGTGCCCGGCGTCGGCAAGACCATGCTGGCCAAGAGCATTGCCACATCGATAGGGTGTACCTTCAAGCGCATCCAGTTCACCCCGGACCTGCTGCCCAGCGACGTGACCGGCATTTCGATTTATAACCAGCAGAAGGGAGAATTTGAGTTCAGGGAAGGGCCAATTATGGCGCAGGTGGTGCTGGCCGACGAAATAAATCGGGCCACGCCCAAGACCCAATCTGCCCTGCTGGAAGCTATGGAGGAGCACCAGGTAACCGTGGACGGAGTTACGCACTTTCTGGAGTCCCCGTTTCTGGTCATGGCCACCCAGAACCCAATTGAGTACGAAGGCACCTTCCCCCTGCCCGAAGCCCAGCTTGACCGTTTTCTGATGCGCATTAGTCTGGGCTACCCAGATTTTAATGAAGAGATGTCCATCATTGAGCGCCAGGAACAGACCCACCCCATCGACAGCCTTGGCGCCGTAGCCGGTCCCGATGACATCCGGCACCTCCAGCAGGCCGCCAAATCGGTCTTCGTGGACCAACTGGTGCGCCAGTACGTGGTCTCCCTGACCGAGGCCACCCGCCGGCACGGCGAGGTCACCCTGGGAGCGTCACCCCGAGCCTCCCTGGGCATGTTCCGGGCCGCCCGTGCCCTGGCGCTGGTACAGGACCGGGACTACGTTATTCCCGACGACGTGAAGTCGCTAGCTTCATCGGTCATGTCTCACCGGCTGGTGCTGTCTCCCTCCGCCAGAATGAGGGGCGTGCAAAGCACCGACGTGGTGGCTGACCTCCTCCGGACCGTTCCGGTTCCGGGAGCTGCCCGGCGGTAATCCAGATGGCTGGGCAGCAGGCAATTGCACCGGGCATATCTATACGCCAATAGAATTTGATACAGTTTAGTCCGCTCCACCAAAGCAAATTCCGAGGTTGAAAGTATCAGAGCTATAAACTTTAAATTGACCCGACGGAGAATCGGGCTGATTGTGCTTTTTGGCGTGATAATCTTCTACGCCTTCGGCACCGGCTTCGCTTTTTTCTTCAAGCTGCTCTACGTTATGGTGCTGCTGCTGACGGTTGGCCTGGTCTGGGCCTGGCTCAATTTGCGCGGACTTCAGGTGCAAATCACCCGTCTGTCACACCGGGGACAGGTCGGTGGCTATCTGGACGGCCAGATGCGGGTCATCAATACCAACCGCCTGCCCAAGTCCTGGCTGGAAGTCAAAGAGGTGACCGACCTCCCCAACTATTCATCGGGACGTGGTATTGGCCTGGTACGCGACCAGAGCCGGGCCTGGCGCATCGAGACCTACCTGGCCCGCCGCGGGGTCTACCACGTGGGACAGGTTGAGGTAACCAGTCAGGACCCCTTCGGTCTATTCCGCCTGAGCCGCCGTTTTCTGATACCTCAAGAGTACATTGTACTGCCCGCCGCGGAACCGCTGCCCGACCTGGACCCGCGCCTGGCCAACCTGCCAGCCGATAGTCGGGTGAACCGCCGCACTGACCATATTACCCCCGACACTTCCACCATCAGAGAATACAGCTATGGTGACAGCTATCGCCGGATTCACTGGCCCTACACCGCCCGTATGAATACCCTCATGGTCAAAGAGTTCGACATGGGCATCTCCGCGGAGACCTGGGTGCTGCTGGACCTGTACCGCAGTTCCCACCAGAGCCGAGACCCGGTGGACAATACTGAGGAGTTGGCGGTAACCACCGCTGCATCCTTGTTCTATCGCCTGGCTGATCTGTCCATTCCGGTGGGCCTGGCCGCCAGCGGCCAGCCGGTTCACCTGCTCCGGCCCGACAGCAGCCCCGGCCAATTGGGGAAGCTGATGGAGCATCTGGCGACCGTACAGGCATTGGGCAACGTGAGCCTCGAACGTTTCATCTACGACCTGCGCCCCCATCTAACCCGTTTCAATACCCTGGTCGTCATCACCCCTTCCCGCCGCACCGAATGGGTCGCGGCGCTTAACAGCCTGCGCCGGCAGGGTGTGAGCGTAGCGGCAATCTATATCGACCCGGTTGAGTTTGGCGCCCCGCCTGATATGGGGTCCCCCCTTGAGCTTCTGTTTTCCCATGAGATCCCGGCCTACCGGGTCAAGAGGAGTCAGGCAATCAACGAGGCACTGCGGGCACCGCTCCAGCGAGAAACACCCCCTCCGGTGGCAACCGCCAGCCCGTCCTCGGGTCCGGGAGATTTGAATGACTCCCGGTAGTGTTGCCAAGATGATTCCGGCCCGCAACGAGTTTAGCTTTGACTCCCTGGGGACCAGGGGCCTGGCCTTGATTCAGGCTTTCCGTCCATCGGATGGCTGGCTTTCGGTAGCTTTGCTGGCTTTGAACCTGCTCACCATCGTGTGGTCGGTGGAGCATGCCGACTGGGCGCCCACTCCCAATCTGGCCTATGTGATGCTGCTGGCCATGCTCACCGGGCTGGTGCTCTCCCGCGTGCCCATCTGGACGGTGCTGCTGCTGCCGGTGGGTCTGGCCATCGGACTGCTGGTGGCGGTATGGCAGCTGACTTCCTTCCAGAGTGGGGGTATCGAGCTAGCCAACGCCGCTGAACTCTGGCAACGCCTGGACTCGTGGCTGGACGCCGCCGTCTCCGGCAGCATCAACATTGACCCGCTGCCCTTCGCCTTCGGCCTGGTGGCGGCAACCTGGCTCTCCGGGTATTTTGCCGCCTGGGTTTTCTTCCGCTACCGCAATTTCTGGGGCGTATTCATCCTGGGGGGAGCGGGCATTCTCTCCAATCTGACCTACCTGCCAGATACCGCCAGCATTGATCTGGCGTTATATCTGACCACGGCTTTGCTGCTGGTCGGCCGGGTCCAGGCGGTGCGCCGGCGACAGGAATGGCGGCGCCGGAACTTCCAGTACGATTCCCACCTGGGATGGCTGGCGCTTTCCGACACGTTATTTATTGGCCTGGCGGTGATGATCGTCGGCTTTCTACTGCCGGTGGGCGGACCCTGGGAACCAGCCCACAGTGTTTACGAGCGTCTGCGTTCCCCCATTGTACGGTGGGAGGACGACTTCCACCGATTATTCGCCGGTCTGCCCGCCCGGCGGGCCTTACCCTACCGCATCTGGGGAGACTCCATAGCCTTCCAGGGCACCATCAATCCCACCAACACGCCGGTGTTGCAGGTCAATTCGCCGGTGCCCATGTACTGGAAAGCCCGCAGCTACGGGACCTACACTACCAAGGGTTGGGTATCCTCCAATACGATGCTGCGGCCTACCGACTGGTCTCCGACCCACTCCAATTCTCAGCCCTACCTGGAGCGGTTCAGCGTCGCCTTCGCCGTGACGCCCAGCTACGCCACCAGGAGCCTCTTCGCTGGTGGACAAATCCTCAGCGTCGACCGGGATGTGCGCATCGAGACCTACGATTCCCCCGAATACGCCATCGACTTACAGAGTCCCAGCAGGGATTTGGGCTCCCATCCAGGGCTGGCCCTGGCCGCCATCAACCTGGAAATGGCGATCCAGCAGGGCGGCGGTAACGCCAGTGACTCCAGCCTGTCCCAGGGCCTGCCCCCGAGTCTGGAACTGGCCTCGGTATCCCGCCAGGAAGGAGTGGTGCAAGAAGTCACCCTGGTCGAGGTCATCCCGGAGCAGCCCGATACTCTCTCGGTGCGCAGCGCTCAGGGAACCATCAAGCCGGGGCAGACCTACCAGGTCACTTCTTCGGTGTCTTTGGCCCAACCCGACGATCTAAAGATGGCCGGGGTGGACTACCCGATCTGGGCAGTCGATAAATACACTCAACTGCCGCCCAATCTGCCCCCGCGGGTGGGCGAACTGGCCTACCAACTCACCGCCGATGCCACCACACCCTACGAAAAAGCCAGGGCAATCGAGGCATACCTCAAGACGCTCACCTATAACTTGGAAATTGACCCGCCGCCCTACGACGCGGATGGTGTTGACTATTTCCTGTTTGAGCAAAAGGAAGGCTACAGCGAGTATTTCGGCTCGGCTATGACGGTGCTATTGCGTACTCTGGACATACCGGCCCGGCTGGCTACCGGATACACCGTGGGCGACAAAATACCCGACCAGGACGTTTACATAGTCAAGGACAACCACAGTCACGCCTGGTCTGAAGTGTTCTTCCCCGGATACGGCTGGATCCCATTTGAGCCGACTCCGGGAAAATCCATTCCCGACGTAGCGATTCCCGCACCGCAGGAATCGGCAGACCTGGTCAACACCGGTCAGACGGATTTTAGCCTTTTTTGCTATGATGACGACGATGAATGTGAGGATGGCGCCAACAGTCTTCAATCCCAGGGTAACCAGCCGGAAGGTGAGATCCTTAGCTTTGGGCAACAACTAGCCCAGGCTTTTCCCTGGCTTATGGCGATCGTGATCTTCGCCACCCTGGCCCTGGGATTTGCCTGGTTCTTCTGGCGGCGCTACCTGGCTTCGTCGGATAACCCGGAGGACACCTTCCGGCGGCTGGCATATATGGGGGGTTTGAATTCGGTGGTGCTGGCCGATCATCAGACTCCCTTTCAGTACCGGGAGAGGCTGGAGCAGACATTCCCGGCCTATAGAAACCACCTTTCCACAATCGTCAACCAATACGTACGGTCCCAGTACGGTAAGAAGCAAATGAGCAGCGCGGAACGTCAGGGCCTGGTGAGGGCCTGGCTCAGCATACGCCTGCCTTTATTGTTCCATCTGCTGCGAAGGAGGACCTATGAGTCAGCTTAAGAGCCACATATTTGAGTCGCCAGTGGGCTGGATCGGGCTGGTAGGGACGGAGCGCGGGCTGCGACGGCTATGCCTCAAGCCCACGCTGTCGGCAGTGATGGAAGATCTGGGAGAAGACGTTGACCAGGCAGCAGCCGACCCGATGGCTTTTACCAAAGAGAAAGACTGCCTCGCCAGATTCTTCGACGGAGACATCAGGGCCCTGGACCAACTGGTCCTTGACCTGGCCAACCATCCGCCCTTTTTCGGCGCAGCCTGGGAAGCCTGCCGCCGCATACCGCCAGGGGAGACTCGCAGCTACCGGTGGCTGGCGGCGGAGGCCGGCAGCCCTCGGGCGGCCCGGGCCGCCGGACAGGCAATGGCCCGGAACCCGTGGGCGTTGATCATACCCTGCCACCGGGTCGTCGGCAGCGACGGGGGCCTGCACGGTTATGGCGCGGGCGGGTTGGGCGTCAAAGCGCGTCTGCTGGAGATGGAGCGCGCCAGTTTAGCCTCGGCTAGCTAACCCGTCGTTTAGCTATCCCCCCGTTTCCGGGCAGTTTATTCTGGTAACAAAAGGCATCCCGCCTCTAGCCCAGGTGAACCCCACTCCTGCCGTCTCAGCAGAGCATTCGGGGTATCTCTGGTACCCTTTTGCCAGCCTCGTCTTCCGTTAACAGAATATTGTCCCCTCCTGATTGCCATAATCTGGGAACATTTTCTTTCCCCTCATCGTCTGGCTTTGATATAGGATCTTTGATATAGGATCCTTGATATAGGAAAAGGAAACCGGAAGGAGTGTCACACTTATGGGCAAATCTTTATTATTAATCGCATTGCTCTCCACCGTCCTGTTGATGGCCTGCGCTTCGTCGGGTAGCGGAAGTACCCCTGAAATTACTGACTCAGCACCGGCGGAAGCCCCCGGGGCATACGCCACGGCAAGCCCAATGGACGCTGCAGCCAGCCCGGATTTCAGGGGCTCGGCTGGGACCGTCGGTGGACGTGGATTTTCTTCGGGAGCCGAAGAATCCGACAAATCTCTAAGGGATAACTTCAGCGGGGGTGCGCCGGCTCAGCCCGGTGCACCGATATTAACTGGCGGGGATGGCGACACCAGTGTAACCCTGCAATCGGCCCAGCGGCAGATAATCTCCAACGCTTCATTATCCATTGAGACTGAGACCGTCGACGTCGCCATTGTCCAGGTGCGCACCATTGCGGAGGGCCTGGGCGGATTCGTGGAGCAACTTTCCAGTTTCGGCAGCAACAAAGACCAGCAGGCCAACCTCACAGTGCGCGTGCCGCAAGACCAGTTCTTCACCGCAGTGGACCGGATTGAGGCCCTGGGCAAGGTGCAGGGCCGGAACCTGGGCAGCGAGGACGTTTCGGAGCAGTTCATCGACCTGGAAGCCCGCCTGAAGAGTTCGATGCGGGAGGAAGAGAGTCTGCTGTCTCTGCTGGAGCGGGCGGATCAAGTCAGCGAGATACTGACCATCGAGCGGGAACTGTCCCGCGTCAGGTCGGACATTGAGCGGACCCAGGGCCAACTCAATTTCCTGGAGCGCCGGGTGGACCTGGCAACAATCTCGGTATCCCTATTCCCGCCGGGCTCCCAGATTCCCGAACCACCATCGGCCAATATGCTGATCGAAGATTCTAACGTGGCGGGCCGGGTCGACGCAGTTAAGGCCCTGGCAGCCAGCCTGAAGGGAGAAATCGATCAGTTGCTCCGGTCAACCCAGGATGGCCGGGAACGGGCGGACATCTCCTTCCGAGTCTTCCCCAAAGACTTTATGGGGGCCATGAGCGTTCTGGAGAGCCAGGGAAAGATCGTCAACCGGAATGTTCGCGAGGGGTCTACTTCCAACCAGGCTCAGGCCGAGCCGCCGGAAGACCCCAACGCGCGGATCGGCGTCTCCTTCACCGAGCCGGTGACATCCTACCTCTGGCTGAAAATCCTGATTGCGGTGGTGCTGGTCGGAGTCATTCTGGCGGTCGCCTTCTACCTGACCTTCCGGGCCGGACGCAACCGGACCGACCGGTTCATCCAGAGTGCCTCATAGGTTCTGGACCGGCCATGACCATGACGCTGACGGGCTAGAAATCCCGCTCGCCCCCGTTAACTTGAATGGTCTGTCCCATGATAATACCGGGATAAAACCGGCGGCATCGGAACACAAAAAGGCGCCCAGCGCCGCGATGTCGCCGGTATGGCCCAAACCTTCCCACCGGTATCTCCGCCAGTCATCGCAGGTCATTTCTAAACCCCTTCCACAAACACAACGTTGGACCTGGCCGACTGGTGGCGTAGCAGCATGGGGCCGCGGTATTCCGGGGAGTAGTACCATTCCTTGGCCCGCCCGACGCTCTCAAACTGGAGGATTACCAGACGCTGGGGATTCCAATCGCCTTCCACCGTGTCGGTGGCGCCGCCGCGCACCACGTATTTGCCGCCATACCGCTCAATGGTCGCAGCAACCTGGCCCCGGTACACTTCGAACTTATGCGGGTCGGTAACCGTTACTTCGGCAATAACATACCCGGCCATCGCTTCCTCCTCTGGATTTGGCTTTGCTGGTATTGTACCTGGGCGGTCAATAATTTCCGCCTCTTACCGGATGAACCCTACTCAAAACTCGCACCGGGATCGGCAGAGAAGTAGAAAATAATGCTGATATAATCAGATCTAGACTGGTTCACCGCGCCAGACTCCAGCAATTGCCGTGGCATCCGCTCAACCGAGGGGTTGGGGGATTAGTTATGTACCTTGGTCAATCAAATAAACCAGAAACGAGCAATTACAATCTGCGGACTGCTGGGCCTGGCATTAGTGGCCTGCGGCCCGTCTTCATCGGAGATTGACCGGCGCATCGATCAGCGGGTCAGCGAAGCTCTGGCCAGAGCACCCACCCCGGCTCCGATGCCCACTCTCCTGCCCACCGTCACTCCGGCACCGACGGCGACTCCGCAGCCTGCACCAACGCCGATCAACTTACCTTCGACTCCGACACCGATAACATTTCCTCCGACACCGACGGCCCAGTCCACAGCGACTCCACAACCAATTGTTGATTTCAACTCGGTGGGAAAAAAGACGCAGGCGTCGGTGTTTTTGATTGAGACTCGCCAAAATATCGGCACCGGTTGGCTGATTGAGCCCGGCCTGATCCTGACCAACGAGCACGTCATCGAAGGATACCACAACGTGACCATCCGCCAGGCCAGACATCGGGCCTTTACCGCCTCGGTGGTGGCGTTCGATGCACAACACGATATTGCCCTGTTGAAATTCCAACCCGGCGACGTTCCCCTGGCCCAGGGCGCTGCACCACTCCCGCTGGGGAATATATCCAGCGATAACATCGCTCAGCCGCTGCTGGCGTTGGGCTATTCCACCCGCGAGGTGAACTCCGATGGGAGCGTCGACAGCGCGACGGCCAATGTCGGGGTCCTTTCTCAAGTGGTCGACTTCGGTAGCCGGAGCCAGGGCCGGAATCTGGTGATGGACGCTCCGGTAGACCCGGGGGACAGCGGCGGGCCGGTGCTGAACGGCCGGGGGGAAGTGGTGGGCATGTCCCGAGCGGTATTGGAAAGCACTGACCAGGGCCAACGTGTGGTGGGCACCTTCTTCGCGGTGCACATCGACGAGATACGGGCAGCATTGCCCGCCCTGAAGCGGGGTGAGAGCAGGTAGCTCCCTACAACGGCTGCCGCCCGGCAAAGCCAATGTTGGTCTCGTGCCAGTAGTCGATCCGGGACTCGCCGCGTAACCAGCACAGGTGCACCTCCCTTCCCTCCCTGATCGATGGAAAGTCCACCAGGCCTCGGCCAACGTCGCGAACCAGTATTCCCCGCTGGGATACCTCCTGTAACTGCTGCTGCAAGTCCCGGGTCAGCCGGTCAACTCCCCGCTGGGCCTGAGCGATTTCCTCCTCGCTGCTGGAGTGTCCGTTGCTGCGGCGACGCCGCAACAAGGCGATTAACTGCTCCTGATTGGAGGCCAACTCATCGCGCAGCGGGACCATCCGCGAGAATTTCTCCTCCAACCAGGGCAACAGTGCGTTGGCTTCTGCCAGGGTGAAATGGCGATTTATCATATGAAGTTATACTTTAGCGCAGCCATGCCTCTCCTGGCAAAGGCATGAGGCAAAGGCTGGTCGGCGTTTTGACCGGACCAGAAAGGCAAACCCTACCCCGATGCCGGTCCAGATGGCGTACAATACCCCACAATATCAGCCCATCAAACCGGAGCAAGTAATGCCGATCATTGACCGCCGCCCAGCGGCCGTGGCCCCCGAGAATACCCATTGTCCCGAGGGCCCGCGCCCGGCGCCGCTGCGAGATTGACCGCCGATGACATCCCGAGGCCATGACAAGAACCACTTCAGCCAGGGCGACCTGGCCCTGCTGCTGGACCGGAAGAACCGCCGCTATCTGGTGACCCTTTCACCCGACCAGACCTTCCACAGCCACCTGGGGCAACTGCGGCATTCCCAGTTGATCGACAGCACCGTCGGCGGCTGGTACCGCACCGACCGCGGCCACGTCCTGCTGGCCATCCGGCCAACCCTGGGCGATTTCTTGCTGGAGATGCCCCGAGGCCCTCAAATCATCTACCCCAAGGACCTGGGCAACATCATCATCCTGGCCGACATTTTCCCGGGAGCCACTGTGATCGAGGGCGGCCTGGGCTCCGGAGCGCTGACCGCGGCCCTGCTGCGGGCGGTGGGTTCTACCGGGCAAGTCATCACCTACGAAATCAACGAATCTACGGTGCCCAATGCGTTGCGCAACGTCCACCAGGTGGTGCCGGACACCCCCAACCTGACCATCACCATCGGCGACATATACCGGGGTATCGATCAAAGGGAGGTTGACCGAGTGGTCCTGGACGTTCCGGAACCCTGGCAGGCGGTGTCTGGAATCGGCGACGCCCTGGTGATGGGCGGTATCTTGCTCAGCTTCCTGCCCACCATTTTGCAGGTACATCACCTGGTAAATGATCTAAACCGGGACGGACGCTTTCAACTGGTTGAGACGGTGGAGACTCTGCTCCGGTCCTGGCACGTCACCGAACGCAGTGTGCGTCCCGACCACCGGATGGTGGCCCACAGCGGCTTCTTGACTACGGCGGTGCGCTGCGAACCGCGGGTGGTTGGCACCGCTGCCAACCCGATTATTGCGGTAGACCGGAACCGGGAGAAAGAAGCGGTTCCCGAGGACTCAGGACAGACTTGACTGAGGCCCTGGGGGGAGTCCAGAGGGGCTTCACCCCTCTGGCCGGGGTCTGGGGGCGTCCCCCAGATATAATTTCCACCCCCTTCCTGGTCAGGAAGGGGGTAGGGGGATGGTCGAAAAGGGTTTTTCATCAACCTGCTAATGGACCGGGGGCCACAGATCGCCCAGCGCAAGCTCGAATTCTCCCGGCGGGTAGCGTCCTTCCATCTGCGACAGATGCTGTGGGGTCAGGAGGGGCAATTTCAGCTTTTCGATCAGGTCGATTAACTCTGCTGAGGGTTCCAACCCCCCCAGTCCGGGCTGGCCGACCTTCTTGCCCAGTACCATCACCTTGAATCCCCCCAGACCCCCGGGCCGCACCAGGTCCGTCAGACCCGCGCGATTAGCCTGCAATGCTGCCGGCGGCAACTCCAGGGACAACAACATATTGCGAAACCGGTCCAGGCCAAGGTTGTTGAGAAATTCTCGCTGAGTGGTGATGCCTAACATATCAAGGCCCGCCCCCATTTGGGCTTCTGCCACTGAAGTGAAGTCCACCTGGGCTGAAATGTCTTGCTGCCCAATGCGCCGGAAAGGAGCGTCCATCTGGATGTGCCGGTAGTAGGTGGTCAGGGCGCCCCGAGGCCGGACCTCTGCCGAGTAAAGTTCGGCCGCCGGATGTCCATAGTCAATACTTAGCACGAATCCAGCGTCCAGGGCCGTCGATACTGCTTCGGCCCAATGGTCCAGTCCCAGGTTGATCTCGACGGTCTGACCCTCGGCCAGCTCAATGCTGAGGCCCTTCAAACGGTCCGACAATTCCGGCGTGGAGGGTTCTCCCAATGTCTCCACCAGATTATCCCCATCCAGGGCCACGTATACCTCCATCAATCGGCCTCCAACCAACCTGACCTGATGCACCGGAAAGGCGTCCAGAAACTCATTGGACAGAAAACAGCCCTTGACGCCATTAAAGGGAATTCCCGCGGAGGCAACTCGAGAGGCTCGGCGGGAGCCGAACTCTTCCCCGACGGCCAATCGCCGGTCGAGGCAAACGTAGCTCAGAGATGCACTGAACTCCGCCGAGATCTGACTGCTGTAGCCGGTGATGTCCCGACATAACAAGCCATTGCCAGCACCCATCTCCACCGTGCTGAAGGCTCTGGGCCGGCCCAGCAACTGCCACATCTGAAAAAGCTGTACTGCCAGCAGCGCGCCGAAGGCCGGGTGGGCCATTGGGCTGGTATAGTAATCGCCTGACGCTCCAAAGGGATCGGCGCTGGTGTAGTAGCCGCCGTCGGGCCAATACAGGGCCAGGTCCATAAACTCAGCGAAGGTAATGGCTGTCCTCTGGCGGATACGGCGGCGTATTTCGGCTTCGGCGGTCATCGCCAGGTCAGTTCCCTGGATTCCGGATTGTGCTGCTCACCGGCAGCCCAGGCTAACCCCGCTGGCCGATGGGCACATACTCCCGGTCCATCTCCCCGGTATACTCCAGCAGCGGCCGGATCAGGACATTGTCCCGGTACTGCTCGACGCACTGGAGCGTCCAGCCGGGGATGCGCCCCAGGGCAAAAATGGAAATAAACAGGTCATCGGGAATTCCCAGCAGGTAGTAAATGGAGCCGGCAAAGAAGTCTACGTTAACGAAGATACCTCGGGAACGGTAGGGGACCATCGCTTCTTCTTCCACAAAGGTCAAAATCTGAAACCATTGGGGTTGGCCCTTCTTTTCACTCAGGGCCCGGGAACGGTCCCGAAGGTGTCGGGCTCGTGGGTCTTCGGCCCGGTATACCCGGTGGCCGAACCCCATGATGCGGCCGCCATTGTCCAGTATTTTCCGGCAATATTCCGCGGCGTTTTCCGGCTGACCGATATCCAGGGCCATTTTCATAACTTCCTCAGCAGCCCCGCCATGAGCCGGCCCCTTGAGGACTCCAACACCGGTGACAATTGCTGAGTGGAGGTCCGAAATCGTAGAAGCCGTCACCCTCGCCCCGAAGGACGAAGCGTTAGCTCCATGTTCGGCATGAAGGATGAAGTCCACGTCCAGCAGCTTGGCGGTATCGTCATCCGGCACCTCGTTGAACAACATGTAGAGGAAGTTGCCAGCGTGGTTCAGGTCGGGGTTGGGTGCCACCGGCTCCAGACCCTTCCGCAGACGGTGGTGGGCTGCCACGATGGTGGGGCCCATGGCGGTCAGACGGATGCCCTTGCGGATGGTGGCCTCCACCGAATTGTCGTTTACTTCGGGATCAAACGCCGACAGCGCGGAAATGCCGGTGCGCAAGGCGTCCATTGGATGACTTTTTTTGACCAGGTCCAGGACCTGAATTACTTCGTCAGGGATGCGGCGGTTGGCCCGGAGCAGCGCATCAAATCCGGCCAACTCCTGCTGGTTGGGGAGCCTGGCATAGAGCAGCAGATAGATTACTTCTTCAAAGGTGGACCGCTCCGCCAGGTCGTGGATATTGTAGCCACGATACAGCAGTTTGCCTTCCTGCCCATCAATGAAGCTGGACTCAGTGGTGTCAAGGTAAACGTCCTTGAGTCCCTTCATAATCTTTGGGGCCATAACCAGTCCTCCTTGGTCCCGCCCGGTGTTCTGTCTGTGATGAGCCCACAGCCAAGCTATCCCTGAGCAGGCCGGGCCACTGGAGATAATTTGATTCGCAAATTATCTCAAATTATCCCTGGCGAAGTGGGGCCGATTGTAGCATTGGCCTATGGGGGTGTCAAGCAAAACCCTAGCTGGGCCCGTGCTCAGTCCCAGCGTGAAACCCGGTGAAACCAATTGAAAAGCGTACTTGAAAAGTCGACCGCAATTCTCTTGGCAAGCGGAGGATAATCAGGGGAAAGTTGACATTCAATTGCACCCTAACCGATAATCCTTCCTAACATGGTATGGGTATGCTCAAGAGTCAGCGATTTTAGTATTGGTTGTTGAGGAGAGGCGCTATGGCTAACCAGGAAATAGCTTTGATGGCCCACCTGATGCGGCGTGCCGGGTTCGGCGCGACTCGGGAGGAACTGGAACAGCGGGTTGCCAGGGGGTATGAGGCCACCGTGGAGGAACTGCTCAATCCGGAGCGGCAGCCCGCCCTGGACCGATACGAACTGGTGCGATACCACCCCTGGACCTGGAAGCCGGGTACCCTGCCCGGCATGGGCGCCACCGAGTGGCTCTGGTATATGGTCAACACCCAGCGGCCCCTGGAAGAGAAAATGTCCCTCTTCTGGCACCAGGTATTTGCCACCGGCGTTTCGAAAGTTGACCACTACGATGAAATCACCCGCATGGTCGCCCTGTTCCGGGAAAAGGGCATGGGCAGCTACAAAGAGTTGATTCTGGAACTCTCCCGCAACCCGGCCATGATCTACTGGCTGGATAACTGCGAAAATCACGCCGACGCCGTGAACGAGAACTGGGGCCGCGAGCTTCTGGAACTGTTCAGCATGGGGGTTGGCAACTACACCGAAGTCGACGTTCGGGAAACGTCCCGGGCCTTCACCGGCTGGACCATCGAGCCGAAGCTGCCCCGGGGGCCCATTGGCCGCCACGACTGGAACTTCAAGTACCGCCCGGAAGACCACGACGACACTGAAAAGACCTTCCTGGGCGAGACCGGCAACCTCAATGGCGAAGATATCATCGATATCATCTGCCAGCACCCGGCCACCGCCACCTTCATCGCCCGCCACCTGTACAATTTCTTCGTCGCCGACGAAGCGCAGGTACCGGCCTGGGCGGTTACCCCACCGCGGGACCCGGAGGCCATCGATGCCCTGGCCGGCGCCTTTATTGACTCCGGATATAACATCAAGGCGACGCTGCGAGTGCTGTTTAACTCTAACTTTTTCAAGAACGCCCGCTTCGCCAGACTGAAGAGCCCGGCTGAAGTTGTGGTGGGCACCATGAAGCTGGTGGGGGGCTACGGCTTCCCGGCCCCGGGGATCGGCGAGCTTTCCCGTCAGGCCCAATACATGGGTCAAGACCTGCTCAACCCGCCCAGCGTGGAAGGCTGGCACACCGGCGTTGAGTGGATCAACAGCGGCTCCCTGATGCGTCGAATCAACTTCACCGCCGATCTGGTGGGCGATGTTGAAAAGCCGGGGATCCAGTCCATAATCAACCGCCTCAAAGCCCAGGGTGACCTGAGCGCCGAGGGGTTCGTGGACACCTGCCTCGACTTGATGGGCCCCCTGGAGGTCAACGCGGAGACCCGTCAGGAGCTGATTGACCATACCAGTGCCGG
>DASTLM010000158.1:0-6156 GCA_035714945.1 Dehalococcoidia bacterium
AGATGGGCCAGGCGTGCCCGATAATCACCAGGAATCCAGCGATCATTCCGGCCACCAGGGAGTCCAGTAGCCCCTGGGCCAGCAGCACAACGGCGAGGCCCTTGCCAATGTCAACGGTCCCCACCACCAGACCGCCCCTGATGCCCAAAATCCGGGCGGCATTGGCCGCTCCGGCATTGCCATCACCCAGGTTACGGACGTCCTGACCCCTGAGCCACCGGACGGCCAGGTACGCGGTGGGGATTGCCCCGATGAGGTATGCCATCAGGGCGGTGACCAGCCAGGACAGGAGGTTAGCGCCGTTCAACGCGCGCGACATCGGTCAGGACATTCTCCACCCTGACTCTCTCGGGAAACCCAGAATCTATCTCAAAAACGCGGATACCCAAAGTTCGCTGAGATTGGGCTGAGATTCTTCTGCTGGCATTGTTCCGTTCTCAGCGTCCTCGGTGACTCTGGGGTGAGGTCCGAGATAGTCATCAAACCGGCACCAGTCGGGGAGACGCCGCGGTGCACCAGTGAATGTACCTTGGGTCGCGTCCGGCCACGATTTCGAAGTACATCTTCTGTAGCTGGCTGGATAAGGGGCCAGGCTTCCCATCGGCGATGGGCCGGTTATCCAGTTCAATAACCGGGGTCAGGTGGGCGGCGGTGCCGGTCAGGAAGACCTCGTCGGCCAGGTACAACTCGCTGCGGTCGATACTCCGTTCGATCACTTCCAGTCCCAGATCGCTCCGGGCCAACTGGATCACCGTGTCCCGGGTGATGCCGGGCAGCACGTTGTCCTCCAGACAGGGGGTGTGCAGGCGGCCATGGTCCACCATGAACAGATTCTCGCCGGAGCCCTCGCAGACGTGGCCGTCGTGGTTGAGGATGATCGCCTCATCGAACCCGGCCATCGTGGCCTCGGTCTTGGCCAGGATGCTGTTCACGTAGATGCCGCTGATCTTCAGCCGGGCCGGGATCATCGGGTCATCAACCCGCCGCCAGGAAGAGGTGCAGCACCGCAAGGTGTCCGACCCCAGATAGTTGCCAAAGGGCACCGAGATCAGGGTGAAGTCACTTGCCAGCTCCTGCAGCTTCAGGTTGGCCACCATTTCCGCGCTCTTGTAGGCCAGCGGCCGGATATAAATATCCTGCTGGTGCCGGTTGCGCTCTACCAGGTCAACGGTGATGTCGCAGAGCTGGTCGACCGAATAGGGAATGTCCAGCATCAACAGGCGGCAGCCTCGGAGCAACCGCTCATAATGCTCCCGAAGTCGGAAGATGTTCACCACTCCCTGCTCCTCATTCCAGTTACCTCGGATGCCCTCGAACACGCCCGTGCCGTAATGGAGGGCGTGGGTCATAACATTGACCCTGGCCTCGCTGAGCGGGACAATCTCGCCTCTGAAAAAAGCGTATAGATCACCGTGGTCGGCAGCGGACTTAGCGGTACTCACGTCATAACCCCTTTCGCCAGGTATCGGTCTAAATTATAATCAGGTTTCTGCCGCTGGCACAAGTAAAGTTTGCGCTGGGGAAACCGTCAAAACAGGGAAGCCGGTAAAAGGTTAACTGTCAGGTAAAACCCACCGATGAACAGCTCAGCCTTCCGCATAGCAATAATTGCCGCGCTGGCGCTGTTGTCCGGAGTTCTGATCGTCGCCGCAGCATGGATACTGGCGCGAGGCGATGGCAACGCTCCAATTCAAGTCATCGAGCCTTCGTCTGCCAGCGCGACGGAACCGCCCCAGATCGGCGGTGGTGGCGCTTTGATGCCAACCCCACCAACCCCGCCTGAGCCAGACTTGCGAGTCTACATCAACGGCGCGGTGCAAAACCCGGGGGTGTACCCGCTGCAGCCCGGCGACCGGCTGGTGGACGCGCTGGCCGCCGCCGGTGGCGCAACCGCCAACGCTGACTTGACCTCAATAAATCTGGCGCAACGAGTCCGGGACGAGGGCTACTACTACCTGCCTCAAGAAGGCGAGACTCCGCCACCAATCGCGGCATTGCCGGCTCAACCAGGCCCGCCACAAGAGTCCAACCCCTGGGGCGGCGCCCAGCCGGACAACCCTCTTATCGACGTGAACACTGCCTCAGCCGACGCCCTGGCCACCTTGCCGACCATTGGTCCGGTCAAGGCCCAGGCTATTGTCGCCTACCGTGACCAGAACGGGCCCTTTGCCTCGATTGAGGAAATCATCGAGGTGTCCGGGATTGGTCCGTTGAATTACGAGACCATTCGCGACCTGGTAACGGTGTCTCCACCCTAGCAATTCCCAGCGGATACGCCAGATTGATTAACCGGATATATTAACCGGATATGAAGTTAGCATTATTGGCGGCGGCGTGGCTGGTCGGCCTGCTACTGGGCTTCCGTCTCAGTGTGCCACCCCTGCCCCTCTGGTTGTTGGGAGGTTCGACGGTACCGCTGGCGTTGCTTCTCGCCATGATGCGCCGCTCGGTCTGGCCGCCATTGCTGTTGGGAATTTTATTGCTGGGCTTCTGGCGAGTCGAAATCAGCGGAGCCCCAACCATGCCGCTGGTCACTCAGCAAGGTGAGCAGGTTACACTGCAGGGCAGGATTGCCAATGACCCTGAATCCACCCGGCGGATGGTCCGTTTTGTGCTGCACCTGGACGCCATCGACCGGGGCAGTGGCTGGCAGCAATCCGATGGCAAGGTGCTGGTCTATGCCGGGCCTCCAGACTCGCTGGTAGCCCCTCGGGAACCCCCCTACTTTCGCCTGGGCGATTTTCTGACGCTCCAAGGTACGCTGCAAGCCCCTGGACCCATCGAAGACTTTGATTATCCGGCCTATCTGGCCAGCCAGGGCATATCGGGGGTCTTGTGGTCGCAGTGGTCAGAGTGGGTACCGGAAAAAAGCGCCAGGCATTGGGCCACCAGCTGGATATTCGACCTGAGACGAAAGCTGTCGCAGAGCCTGGAATCCGCTATGCCGGTGCCCCACTCGTCGCTGGCCCAAGCGTTGCTGCTGGGGCTTCGGGGAACCCTGTCCCCAGAGGTGGTCCAGGACTTCCGCAGGACGGGTACCTCGCACCTCCTGGCCATATCCGGCATGCACGTGGGCATACTGCTGGTCATCACGATAGCGGGATCAACGTGGGCCCTGGGCCGACGGCGTCAGCTCTATCTGCTGCTGCCTGGATTGGCCATCTGGATGTATGCCTTGATCAGCGGTCTGCCGGTTTCGGTGATGCGCGCCGCCTTGATGGGAAGCATCTATCTAGCCGCATTGGGTCTGGGCCGGCCTCAAAGCGCCCTGCCTCCGTTAGCAATCAGCGCAATGATCATCACCACCCTGGACCCCCTGGCATTGCAGCAGGTTTCGTTCCAGCTCAGTTTTGCCGCAATGGCAGGCATAATCATCGCCCTGCCCTACCAGGCCAGGGTATCTGCCGCCATTTCACGGGGCATCGAAGCCAACCGGCCCTGGTGGGCCGCCTGGCTGGGGCAGCTGTCGGGTTGGCTGGTTTCCGCGCTGATCGTTTCCCTGGGAGCAACCCTGGCGACGGTGCCACTGGTCGCCGGCAATTTCGGCCAAATTCCCTTGATGGGAATACCGGCAACCATCCTGGTCCTTCCGGTGCTGCCTTTCATCCTGGGGGGATCGCTGGCAACCGCCCTGGCTGGGCTGATTCATCCGGGCATGGGCCAGGTAGTCGGCGTCACCGCCTGGTTGCCCCTTTCCTATCTCCTGGGGGTGGTATCCAATGCTCCCGGCCCAACGGTGTCCGGTGCTTGGATCAGCCCTCCTCTGGCGTGGGGCTGGTATCTGGTGTTGGGCTTGATTGTGCTGGCTCCCCGGGGCTGGGGCTACTGCCAGCAGTTGCTGCGCCGTCTGGCCTTCGCCGTGACTGGCGGAGCAACCAGTCCCCTCCCGGGGCGCGATATCCAGTTGCGCCCCGGCGGCTGGACCTTCACCGTTACCGGTGTCGGCCTGTTGCTGGTGGTTTCAAATGTCTTGCTGTGGGGCCAGCTACTTGGCCGGCCCGATGGCAACCTCCACGTTTTCTTCCTGGACGTGGGCCAGGGAGATAGCACCCTGATCGTTACACCCCAGGGACGTCAGGTGCTGATCGACGGAGGCCCCGATTCAGAAAGCGCCGCCGCCGCCCTGGCCGGCGTGCTGCCAGCCTGGGACCGCAGCCTGGACCTGGTGGCCTTGACTCACCTGGACGCAGATCACAGTCGGGGTCTCCTGGAGATTATTGAGCGCTTTCGCGTGGGGCCGGCCCTGGTGGGGATCGAGGATTCATCCTCCCCACTCTATGTTCAGTGGCGAGCGGTCATCGACCAGAATCAGGTCAGCGTGATAAATCTCACCGCTGGCCAGCAATTGGCGCTGGACGATGGAGTCGTGCTGGAAACGCTGCATCCATCGTTGTCTCCCCTGGTTGGTTCTGCCTCCGACCGAAACAACCGAAACAATAATGCCCTGGTGTTCCGGCTGGTCTACCGGGAAGTCAGCTTCCTGTTGACCGCTGACATCGAAGCCGCGGCAGAAAGACAACTGGTCAGCAACCCAGCAAATCTGGACGCAGATGTGCTCAAAGTAGCCCATCACGGCAGTAATACCTCCACGACCCCGGAATTCTTGAAGGCGGCTAGCCCGACGGTGGCGGTAATTTCCGCCGGTGCCGACAACCGGTTTGGCCATCCCCATGCCGATGTGCTGGCCCGGCTGGAGCAGGCCCTGGGCGCTGAGCGAGTCTACCAGACCGCCCGGCAAGGAAGTATCGAGTTCACCACTGACGGACACAGCCTGTGGGTTGAAACCCAGAGATAAGCATCCAGAGATAATAATAAATATAATGAGAGATGGGCCCAGAGGTAGAGGCCGATTCAGGTACATCACCAGGTACAGGACCGGGACACGGCATCATGTATACTACTAGCAGGGCGCTAAAAAGGGGAGTCCAGATGGGCGGAGTCCCTGTGGCAGGGGCCTGGGGGTGTCCCCCAGATTCAATTTCTACCCCCTTCCTGGTCAGGAAGGGGGTAGGGGGATGGTCGAAAAGGTTTGTTCATCAACCTGCTAGTGGCTAACCCTGGACCCGGATTATTAACCTGGATTATTAACCCGGGTTATTATTCGGGTAGATATTGACCCGGGATATTAACCCGAAATAGTTGAAGGACCAATCTTGCCAAGAACCGACGGACGTCGCTGGGACCAGCCCCGGCCCATTACCATTACTCCAGGCTATCAAAAGTTTGCTGAGGGGTCGGCCCTGATCGAAATGGGAACCACCCGAGTTCTCTGCTCGGCCTCCCTGGAGGAGCGGGTTCCCCAATTTTTACGGGGGCAGGGACAGGGTTGGGTCACTGCCGAATACGAAATGCTTCCCCGGGCCACCAATACCCGGACCTCCCGAGACCGGGACACTGGGCGCATTAGCGGGCGTTCTCAAGAGATCCAGCGTCTGATTGGCCGATCGATGCGCGCCGCCACCAATCTGGATGCGCTGGGCGAGCGCACCGTACAGATCGATTGCGACGTGATCCAGGCTGACGGTGGGACTCGCACCGCCGCCATCACTGGCGCCTACGTAGCCCTGCACCAGGCCATGAATTTGCTGGTGCGGAATCGGATATTGAGGCACATTCCTCTCCGTGGGGCGGTGGCCGCCATCAGCGTGGGCCTGGTGGACGGTGAACTGATGCTTGACCTGTGCTATCAAGAAGACTTTCGCGCTCAGGTCGACTTCAACGTTGTGCTGACCGACCGTGGAGAGTTGATCGAGATTCAAGGAGCCACCGAAGGCTCGCCTTTTCCCCGACAGAGAGTACCGGAGATACTGGCCCTGGCCTGCCGCGGAGTCGAACCAATGTTCCGCGCCCAGGCGGAGGCCATCCGGCAAATCCACTAAGAGCGGTCCTCCCTGGCATCGCGCCCAGGCGCATTCGATGGGTCGGCGGGCAAATGACAGACTCAGGTTAACCAAGCACAGGTTATATGGTGAGGGCAGCAAAGCAATGATACATCGATTCAATTGGCAGATATTGCCTCTGGTCCTGACACTGATACTGGTACTGGTCGCCTGTAGTTCAGAACTCCCAACCCCCGAACCGACCACCGGCCAATCCCAGGACTCCGGGCCGACCTTGACCCCGACGCCGATTACCCGGTCAAGTCCCGCCGTTTCT
>DASTLM010000159.1:0-2886 GCA_035714945.1 Dehalococcoidia bacterium
CATTCGCGGAACTTTTACCGGGAGGTGGACCACCCGGTGATCGGCAGGATTAAAGTCCCGGCGGAACTGTTCAAGCTCTCCGAGACACCCTATCAATTACGGATGCCCGCCCCGACCCTGGGACAGCATAACCAGGAAATCTACGTCGAGGGCCTGGGCTACACCCATCAGGAATTGGTCCAGCTTCGGCAGCTTAACGTCATCTAACCAGGGGCGGGTAGAAGGGGTAACCTTCGCCTTTACCGGGCCACCTCGGGCCCGGCGGTGAGACCTGAGTTAGACGCCAGGAGGAAACATCATTATGTCAAGACTGCCGCTGGAAGGCATCCGGGTTCTAGACTCCACCTACGTGTTCGCCCTGCCCTACACCGGCGGGCAACTCACCGACCTGGGCGCCGAGGTCATCAAGGTCGAGGGTCCGGGACGTCCCGACATCACCCGGACCGGCGGCCTGTACGGTACCTTCCCCGACAACATCGTCGGCGAGGACTGGTGGAACCGGCCATCGACCTACAACCTGCTCAACCGGGGCAAACGCTCGTTAACCCTGGACCTGTCCACCGAACCGGGTCGAGAACTGTTTCGGCAGATGGTCAGCCTCAGCGACGTGGTTATGGAGAACTTCACTCCCCGGGTGATGCGGGGCTGGGGGCTGGACTACCCAAAATTGAAAAAAATCAAGCCCGATATCATCCTGGTGTCCAACACCGGCTACGGTCACGGCGATGGCCCCTACTCCAGCTATCCGGCCCAGGCCACCACCCAGGAAGGGACCCACGGCCACTGTTGGGTTACCGGATATCCCGGTGAGGGACCCGCCAAGGCGGGCCGCTCCTTCGTCGATTTCCTATCCACCTGGAGCGCGGTCTTCGCCATCGGCGCCGCATTACGCTACCGCAACCTAACCGGCAAGGGCCAGTGGGTCGACATCGGCATGTACCAGGCCGGTGTCATGTTCATTTCAGAATACATCATGGACGCCATCGCCAACGGAAGGGAGGGTGGGCGCATTGGCAATCGACACCCCTACCGCGCGCCCCAGGGCTGTTATCCGGCCCAGGGCCACGACCAGTGGATTACCCTGTCGGTGGCCAGCGACGAAGAGTGGCAGTCGCTGTGCGCTTTGATGGGTCGGGCAGAACTGGCCCACGATCCGCGCTACGCCGGCGTACTGTCCCGCCAGCAGACCCACGACCAGATCGATGAGATTATCAGCTCGTGGACCAGAGACCGGGACCGGTACGACCTGATGCACCTGCTGCAGGGCGCGGGCATCGCCGCTGGGCCGGTGCTCAATAGCAAGGACGTGCATCTGGACCCTCACTATCAGAGCCGCAACTTCCTGGAACGGGTGGACTTCCCGCCGGAGCGGCAGATGGGCGCCCGCATCCTGATGGGGCGGCCCTTCAAGTTCTCCAATACGCCGATGAAGATCCGGCAGCCCGCTCCAGAGTTTGGCGAGGGCAACGAACATTTTCTAAAGGGACTGCTGGGAGTTGACGAAAAGACCTACCAGGCCCTGGTCCAGGACGCCATTATCGCCAGCATCCCGACTTCCGGCGACCCGGCCCCCGCCTTTGACCCCCCCGAAGCTCTGGCCCGGGGCCAGATTGCCGACTGGGACCCGGACTACCGGCAGCGGCTGGGCCTTTCTTGACACCCCCATAGTGCGGGGATAAGCTGATTTTGGCGGGCTCGTAGCTCAGCGGTAGAGCAACCGGCTCATAACCGGTAGGTCGATGGTTCGACACCATCCGGGCCCACCATAACGTATAGAAGCCAGAACCTGATTCGGTAGCGTTTCAGCTTCACCGCCCTCGGGTGGCAGAGGCAGCGTGTACCGCAACACCGCCTCTTCACCCGTCACCACAATCTCCTTCACGAAGGACTTGATAAACGCCTTCCGTTCCGCCCGGCTGCTCTCCTGAAGTAGAGACCGCATGTCGCACACGTACCTGGTGATCGGCGACAGTTCCTTGAGCTCCCCTCGCCGCTCCCGCAGCAACCCGTCCAGGTCGGTTTGGGCTGCCCGCAATTGGTTCCCCAGATCAATCGGCCGGCGTAGGCCTCGTTGCCGCCCCGCCACTGGACCGGCCGGACCCGAGTCGACGACCGCGCCCTGTTGAACGGGATCCTGTGGGTGTACTATGACGGCGCACCAGAGTTTCCAAACCTTGGCGTTCCTCTGGGGATAATTTAACCGCGGGAGGTTTTGGCCCACGCATTTCACTCACCACCACCATTCACGTCCGCCGTCTCAGCGGCCCCACCATTATAATACCTTTATATATAATGCCTTAGCTGGACTTTGTACAAAACCTATACAAAATATAAAAGCAGGGTAAGCTAACAAGGTCTACTCCTACGAAAGGACAAGTTATGCTTACCCTGCCTGATGTCATTATACCCCTACTCCAGCCGTTCTCGAAGCTGTTTCAACACCGAACCTGGGTGAAGTCCCAAGTGTTGCTGGTGGGCGCGATCCTGTCGCCTGGCAAGCGGACGGTGACATCGGCACTGCGGGTAATGGGCCTGAGCGACGACTGGAGCTTTGCGCGATACCACCATGTGCTCAATCGGGCTGCGTGGTCGCCCCTGCAATTGGGCCGGGTGCTGCTTTGGCTTTTGATCCACTACCTGGATCGAGGAGATGGCCCCCTGGTGTTTGGGATCGATGAAACGCTGGAGCGCCGCCGGGGCAAAAAGATTAAAGCCAAGGGAATTTACCGGAACGCAGTGCGCTCCAGTAGGAGTCATTTCGTCAAGGCCAGTGGTCTGCGCTGGATCAGCTTGATGTGGCTGACCCCAATACCCTGGGCCGGTCGAACCTGGGCATTGCCGGTGCTGACCGCCTTGGCACCCTCGGAGCGGTATTATCAGAAAATA
>DASTLM010000160.1:0-5270 GCA_035714945.1 Dehalococcoidia bacterium
CGACATTATCGCCGGCAACGCTTCGGAAAATGCCCTGCTCCGGCGGGCGGCGTCGGCGGAACACGGATCAGAGCATCCGCTGGGCGAGGCCATCGTCCGGGAAGCCCGGGCACGGGGCCTGCAATTGGCGGCGATTACCGACTTTGAGGCAATTCCAGGCAAGGGCATCCAGGCCCGGGTCGATGGCGATCTGGTGCAGTTCGGCAACCTGGCAATGATGCAGTCCAGCGGCATCGATCTGAAGGGCCTGAACCGGCCGGCGCAACAGTTGGCCGAGATGGGCAAGACCCCCATGTACCTGGCATCCAATGGGTCGGCGTTGGGCATCATCGCAGTGGCCGACGCCCTGAAGCCCGCTTCCAGAGAGGGCGTGGCGACACTGCAACGCATGGGCCTGGAAGTGGTGATGCTCACCGGGGACAACGTTCAGACCGCCCGGGCCATCGCCGCCCAGTTGGGCGTGGACCGGGTGGAAGCTGAGGTGCTGCCCCAGGACAAGGTGGAGGTCATCAAGCGACTGCAATCCGAGGGCAAAGTGGTGGCGATGGTGGGCGACGGGATCAACGACGCTCCCGCTCTGGCCCAGGCCGATGTGGGTATGGCAATGGGCAGCGGCACCGATGTGGCAATGGAGTCGGCGGACATTACCTTGATGCGCAGCGACGTAACGACGGTGATCACCGCCCTGAGCCTGAGCCGCCAGACCATCCGCGCCATCAAACAGAACCTGTTCTGGGCCTTCTTCTACAACGTGCTGCTGATTCCGGTGGCGGCGGGAGTGTTGTATCCGGTGTTTGGCGCCCTGGGCGGTGTTCCGGCCAGTCTGGAGTTTTTCTTCGGACAGCAGGGGTTCCTGAACCCGATGCTGGCGGCGCTGGCGATGGCCATCAGCTCGGTTTCGGTGGTGACCAACTCCCTGCGGCTAAAACGAGCGAAGATATAAAAGATATAATTAACGAGGATTGGAGAATGGCGACCGCAGTTGATCCCATCTGCCAGATGGACGTAAACACCGACAATCCGCCGGGGGGACAGAGCGAATATCAGGGGACCAGCTACTATTTCTGCGGGCCGGGCTGCAAGCGGGCCTTTGACCAGGACCCGGAAAAGTACCTGTCAGCCGAGGACGAGGTGATGCCCCATCAGCACCACATCCCTGAACCGCCGAAGGTATCGTTTCTTTCCCGGCTTTTTGGGCGGAAGTAGCTAACTATTCGCCCCGCAGCAGCGCTTGTACTTCTTGCCGCTGCCGCAGGGACATGCAGCGTTGCGCCCCACCTTGTTGCCGCCGGCCGCCGCCTGGCGATATTTGCCGATGACCCCCTGCATGGGGCTGACCCGGGCGGTGTTGACGGCCTGACTCCGCTGGCCTACCGCCGGCCTTTGAGTCACCGTCACGTGGAACAGGGTATGGGTCACGTCGTCCTGCATGCGGGTCAGCAATTCCTGGAAGGTCTTGTGCCCCTCGGAGCGGTACATCACCAGCGGGTCACGCTGGCCAATGGCGTGGAGGCCGATGCCCGTTCGCAGGTTCTCCATGGTGGTCAGGTGGTTCACCCAGTGAACATCGATGGCCCGCAGCAAGAGCAGCCGCTCCAGCGTCCGCATCTGCTCCGAGCCAAGTTCCGCCTCCCTGGCGGCATAGGCAGTGTCCACATTGTCGGCCAGGATTTGCTGAATCGCTTCCCGGCTGTACTGGTAGACGTCCCCTTCGTTGCTGAATTCCGGCGGCAGGGAACAGATCAGGGCCAACTCAGAAATGAAACCGGCGACATTCCAGTCGTCCCTCTGGCGGCTGCCCAGATGTTTGCGCACCAACTCCTCAAATTCCCGCCGCAGCATGTCGGAAATGCGGTCTTTAAGGTTGTCGCCCCGCAAAATGCGCTCACGGTCGGAATAGATGATCGAACGCTGGTTGTTCAGCACATCGTCATAGTCCAGCAGGTGCTTGCGGACGTCGAAGTGATAGCCCTCCACCTTGACCTGGGCGCTGCCGATGGACCTGGTGATCAGTTTGTTTTCGATGGGCACGTTCTCTTCCAGGCCGGTCCAGCCCATGAAGGTCTTGATGCGCTCGCCGCCGAACCGCTGCATCAGTTCGTCCTCCAGCGAAACATAGAACTGGGTGCTGCCCGGGTCGCCCTGACGACCGGAGCGTCCCCGCAACTGGTTATCGACCCGCCGGGCGTCGTGGTGCTCGGTGCCAATGACGTGCAGACCGCCCAATTCAATGATTTTGCCGTGTTCCTCTTGCCAGTTGGCGCGGTCGGTGTCGCTGCCACCCAGCACGATGTCGGTGCCGCGACCCGCCATGTTGGTGGATACCGTGACGCCGCCAAGCCGTCCGGCCTGGGCCACAATGGTGGCCTCGTGCTCGTGGTTCTTGGCGTTGAGCACCTGATGCGCCACGCCCCGCTTTTTAAGGCGGTCGCTCAATGCCTCGGAGGTCTCCACCGAAGTGGTGCCCACCAGCACCGGGCGGCCCTGCTGGTTCAATTCCACGATGTCGTCCACCACGGCCTGCCACTTGGCCCGGTCGGTCTGGAACACCAGATCGGCGGCGTTTATCCGTACCATCGGTACGTTGGTGGGGACCACCGCCACCTCCAGGCCGTAAATCTTGTAGAACTCGTCGGACTCGGTGGCGGCGGTGCCGGTCATACCCGCCAGCTTGTCGTACATGCGGAAGTAGTTTTGCAAAGTTATGGTGGCGTAGGTAACGCTCTCGCGCTGGATTTTGATCCCTTCCTTGGCCTCCACCGCCTGGTGCAAACCGTCGGACCAGCGACGTCCAAACTGGAGACGCCCGGTAAACTCATCAACAATGACCACTTCGCCATCCCGGACCACGTAGTCCTTATCCCGCTTCTTCTGGATGTGGGCGGTCAGGGCGTTCTCAACGTAATGCACCAGATGGTAATTTTCCGGGTCGTACAGGTTATCGATATTGATCCACTGCTCGATCTTTTCGACGGCTTCCGGCGTCATCGAGATGGCCTGGGTCCGCTCGTCGATGGTGTAGTCTTCCTCAATATTAAGGCGGGGCACCAGCTTGGCGAAGGTGTAGTAGTGCTGCACCGGCTCGTCGGCGGGGCCGCTGATGATCAGAGGCGTGCGGGCCTCATCGATCAGAATATTGTCCACCTCGTCAACGATGGCATAGTTGCGTTCCCGCTGCACCCGCTGGGCCAATTCGACCGCCATGTTGTCCCGCAGATAGTCAAAGCCGAATTCGTTGTTGGTGCCGTAGAGCACGTCGGCCCGATACGCCTCGGACCGGGGCACGGGCTTGAGGAACTTCATACCCGCCCGGCCCGGGGTGGACGAAGCTGGAGGCTCTTCCGCATTCGGGTCGTACAGGTAGGCGCAATCGTGCTGCAGGATTCCCACCGACAGTCCCAGGCCATGGTAGACCGGCCCCATCCACACCGGGTCGCGGCGGGCCAGATAGTCGTTGACCGTGACCACGTGGACGCCCTTTCCGGTGAGAGCGTTGAGGTAGGTGGGCAGCGTCGCCACCAGGGTCTTGCCTTCACCCGTTTTCATTTCGGCGATCATGCCCCGATGCAGGACCACGCCGCCAATGAGCTGGACATCGTAGTGACGCTGGCCCAGACGGCGCCGGGCGGTCTCCCGCACCACGGCAAAGGCCTCCACCAGGAGGTCATCCAGGGTCTCGCCCTGTTGCAGGCGGGACTTGAACTCGTCGGTCTTGGCCCGAAGCTGGTCGTCACTGAGCTCCTGGACCGAGCTTTCCAGAGCGTTGATCTGGACTGCGATCGGCCGGATCTTTTCAGCAACCTTTTCGGCGCTGTCACCGACTATTTTGCGAAGCAATGAGACCATGAAAATTCACCGCCCTGGCGGCGCGGCTAACGCCGCGCCCAATCTCAACATACATTTTGTGGCACTTTACCTGTGGCACTTTACTTGTGGCACTTTACTTGTGGCACTTTACTTGTGGCACTTTACATTGTAGCGGAAGGTAGGGTCAGTTGCACGCCAGGGAGAAGCGGGGTCAGGGCAATCGCATCTTCTTGGAGCCAGCCAATCCGCTAGAAAATACTGTGAAGTCTGAGCCGCAACGTCATTCCGGCGGAGGCCGGAATCCAGGCAATTACACTGGACACCGGCTTCCGCCGGTGTGACGGGGGACCCTATACCGGGTAAGATGCGATTGCCCTGGCAGCGGGGTGCGATCGAATTGACCCTGCTCCCGTCCCGACATCACCGGTTGCTGCAGTTAAATGGGGAGACTTCGAGATGGGGCAATCGCCCGGATTTGACTACCGGCTTCCCCCGGACTATCATCGCCAGCAAGGTCGCTTCCGGGGGACAGCATGCCAAAGTTTTCCGTCAATGGGGTTGAGATTTACTACGAGGTACACGGCCAGGGATTCCCCCTGCTTTGGAGCCACGAGTTTGCCGGTGATTACACCAGTTGGGAGCCCCAGGTCAACTTCTTCTCCCGAAGATACCAGGTGATCACCTACAGCGCCCGGGGGTACCTGCCATCGGATGTCCCCCACGCTCCCACCGACTACTCCCAGGAACAGTCGGTGGAGGACGTGCGCCGGCTGCTGGAACACCTGAGCATCCAGCAGGCCTACATCGGGGGGCTGTCCATGGGTGGCAACGTGGCCCTGAACTTTGGCCTGACCCACCCGGCAATGGCCCGAGCGATTATCGTGGCCTCCGCCGGGTCGGGCAGCGATGACCCGGAGCAGTTCCGCCAAGAGGGCGACCGATTGGCGGTGCGTCTGCTCCGAGAAGGTATGGCGCCGGTGGCCAACGACTACGCCCGCGGCCCGTCCCGGCTGCAGTTCCGGCGCAAAGACCCCCACGGTTGGCACAAGTTTCACCAGGGGCTGGCGGCCCACGAGGCACTGGGTTCGGCGCTGACTTACCGGGGCGTGCAGATGAAACGCCCGCCGGTTTACGACCTGGCAGACCGGATGAAGCAACTGCCGGTGCCCACCCTGGTGCTGATCGGAGATGAAGACGATGCCTGCGTTAACCCGGCGATTTTTATGAAGCGGGTCATTCCCCGTTGCGGCCTGGCGGTGTTCCCCAGGAGCGGCCATGCCATCAACCTGGAGGAGCCGGCGCGGTTCAACCAGACGGTGCTGGACTTTTTGATCGAGGTGGAAAACGGCGGATGGGGAGAACGGGAAGCTGCGACCCCTAAATCCCGATAACCTCTCTGGCCTCCTGGATGGCCTGGATGTGCCCCTCCACCCCGCCGATCACGCCGCGGCGGGCCTCCACCG
>DASTLM010000161.1:0-4674 GCA_035714945.1 Dehalococcoidia bacterium
TTTGGAGCATCGCTGAAGAGTCGGCGGCGGAACACGGCAACACGATGAATCGGGACGATTGGCGGCTGGTGCTGCCGGTGCACCTGGCCGAAACCCGAGAGGAGGCCTTTGCCGACGCCCGGATGGGGGCGGGGCGCTATCTCAGAGAGTATTCTGAGGGCACCAACGGCCGGAAGGCTGGTTTCGACGGCCCGCTGGAAAAAGTAATCGACCACATGGCCGACAATGGTTCCTGGATTATCGGGACTCCTGACGACTGCGTTGAAGGAATCAAGAAATTGGGAGAGCGCAGCGGCGGCTTTGGCGCATTTCTGGTGCAGACGGTTGACTGGGCGCCTCGGGAAAAAATGCTCAAGAGCTACGAGTTGTTGGCCCGCTACGTGATGCCCCATTTCCAGGGCACGGCCCTCAGCACCGCTGCTTCCAATCAGTGGGCCAGGGAGCGACAGGAAGAGCTGGTCAGCGGCCGGATGCGGGCGATTGACCGGGCCAAGTCGACCTACGCCAGTCGCGCGAGCTAATTGTCCCATTTGGTGGGAAAAGTCCCGGCGAAAGGCCGTCCTTCGCCGGGACTCGTTCAGCCACCCGATTGAAGCTTCGAGGCCTGCCCCTATCATGGTGCTGAAACAGGGGAGTCCAGAGGGGGGAAGCCCCTTTGGCCGGGGTCTGGGGGTGTCCCCCAGATACAACTTCTACCCCCTTCCTGGTCAGGAAGGGGGTAGGGGGATGGTCGAAAAGGGTTTTTCATCAACCTGCTAGTAATGGCGCAGTTCGACCACGTTGTCGTCCGGGTCGTAAATATACAGGGATATTCCGTCGCCGTGAGAGCCCCACCGCTGGCCCGGTCCGGCCTGTATCTCCACGCCGATGGCTTCAAATTTGGCCTTCAGGTCCGACATGTCGGTGGGTTCAATCACCATGCAATAATGGTCCAGATTGCGCCCGCCGTCTTTGCGGATCGGCTCCTGGTCCGAGGCGAACAGATCGATGATGGTATCAGCGGTAAGCCGGACCGATGGAAAGCGGACCTTCCCGGCTCGCCACTGGTCGACCCGCTCGGTGTCCAGGCCCAGGACCTCCGAGTAGAACCGTAGTGAGGTCTCCACATCTTTGACCCGAAGCACAATGTGGTCCATCTCAGTAATTTTGACCAGGGGTTGGGTCGGTGCCAACGTGGCCAGTTTAGCGGGAGTTACCATGCTGTCCTCCTTGGGCTACTATTTTTGGGCTACTATTTTCGGGCTGCTATTTTCGGGCTGCTATTTCGTTGATGCCAGATTTCGGCTGGAATCAGTCCTTCACTGACTGAGTAGCCCAATTGACGCCGTTGAGCACTATCTTCTGGAACTCAGGGGTTTGGAAGCTGCGACCGTCGTGACCCAGCAACAAAACGAACACGTTGCCCGCCCCGTAACGGCGGGTCCAACCTAGGGGGAAGGTGCCACCGGGCATGGACATGGGCTTCCTCTCTGGCCCCCAGGGATAAGTGCCGCCCGCAGCATCTCCGGTGATAAAGACTTCATTGCCGTCTTTAATCACCAGACCCATGTAGAGCTCGTCGTTGGTCGAAAAATCCGTGACACCCTGTACCCCGGGATGGTTGAGGTTTTTTATGTTAACCGTGTACTCGCCGTAGGGTGGATGGAAGCTCTTGCCGGTGATCCAGCCGCCGCCGGTAATGTCGTGGTATTCGGGCCAGGTGCTGGACCGGCAGGTGGAAATGTGCAGACAGACAAATCCCTTGCCCGAATTGATGAACCGCCGCAGGCCCTCCTGTTGGTCTTTGGCCAGGGACCAGTCACCAAAGTCCGCCACGTTCTCCCGCCGGGTGTTGAACACCAGCGCGTCGAACGCGCTCATCTTGGGACCGTCAGCCAGGGCCGAAGCATCCTCGGTTACGGTCACGTCGTGCCCGGCGCCCTTGAGGAAGGACTCCAGGATCGGGGTGGACTCGGCGTAGGGGTGTCGCCCTCCGGAAATCACCAGTAATTTCATGGTTCATACCTCCATTTTTGTTTAGCCGGTCTCGTTCGAATTCTAGCGGGAATCCAATTCCCGGTTACTGGGTCCCCGCCAGTCTACTAGCAGGCTGATGAAAAACCCTTTTCGACCATCCCCCTACCCCCTTCCTGACCAGGAAGGGGGTGGAAATTGTATCTGGGGGACACCCCCAGACCCCTGCCAGAGGGGCTTCGCCCCTCTGGCCTCCCCTTCTTCAGCACCCTGCTAGTGGGCCAGGGGGATGGTTGCCGTGACACAGGGCACCCTGCCGTGAGTGGCGGTGGTGTGCCCCTTGCCGGTGGTATCCTCGACCAGCCGGGCGTCGCCGGGGCCGAAGACGTGCTTGGTCCCGTCACCCAGACCGATTTCCAACTGCCCGGACAGGATGATAACAAACTGCCTGCGCGGGGCCGCGTGCCAGTCGGAAAACCGGCCCGCCGCTGATTCACTGAACTTGATGTTGGTGGTGTCCTGGCCCCGGGTCCATGCAGGAGTCTTCGCCAGGTCGATCGCCTCGATATGAGATTGCCCGTCGTTGCCAGTATAGAGTCGATATGTTCCCATGGGATTACCGTTCCTTCGTATAAATTCGTATAAATTTTCAGGTTGAATGCGGGTTATAGTGATAGTGGTGGCCTGGCCCCAAACATGAGCGCTGCCGTTCTAGGATACGTTCTAGGATACCGTTGAGGGTTCCATTGATTCCACTTTTGCGATGAACCCAAGTAGCTGCTCGGCGTAGAAGGTCGCCTTCATCGAGTATCGATTGGTGGCGGCGATTCCGGGGAAGGTGTGGTCGTGTTGGCCGATCACCGCCCATTCTTCGAAACTCCAGGGCGAAGGCCGCATCTCGGCGCTGGGAATCAGCCGGTTCGCGTTTTCCGCCGCCGACCGGTGGTGCACATCATCGGGCGTATTGCCTTCAAAGATCAGCACCGGGCAAGAGATGCTCCTCAGGGCTTCCTCGGTCAGGTCGCCCACCGGGTTGGGCCTGGCAAATTCTGCCTGCCAGCGGCGCATCACCGAAAGGAACTCGGCCGGGTCCATCGACAGTATCCGGTCCAGATTGTCCGGGTTGTCGTGAATCCGCTGCTGGAAAAATTCCGTCGCCGCCACCGCCGGCATCCCGCCCAGCTCGGCAGCTTTGATGTACTGACCGTAGTAGCCCGGGGACATCAGCTCGGCGCTGCGGGGGCCGCCGCTGACCTCCCAGATGAATACGCCCTTGACCGCCGCCGGATGCCGGTAGGCCAGAGTAAGGGAAGTGCGCGAGCCGGCGGATCCACCAACGGCATATGCCGGAGTGGCGCCCAACTGGTCCAACAGGCCCGCCATCTCTTCGGCCCAGAGGTGCTGCTCGGAAAGCTGGCCGCTGATGACCACTTCCGACTTACCGCAATTGCGGCGGTCGTGGAGGATAACCCGACAGTGCGGAGACAGCAATGCCGCCAGGGGGCGCAGGCCGTTGTGGTCTACCCGCCCTCCCGGTGTGAGGATTACCGGCGGACCACTCCCATACTCTTCGTAGTATAGGTTGACTCCATTTACATTGGCGTAGGGCATTGCCAACTCCCCTTAAAAATGATTGTCGCACCTAACCCGGCGGGTTGTGACGGACGACAGCGCTGTTCCACCTGCTGAGAGCTGTTCTGAGAGCTGTCCCGCAGGAAAGCCGCCGGTACCCGGCAGTTAGCCCGGCGTAGTGGTGGCTATGGCCTGGTCGACGCGTGACTAAACCTGACCCACTGGCAGCTTGGCGCCCTGGAACGGCCCTTCCGATGCCTCGAAGGACTTGGAAAAGGCCAGGATCTCTTGGTTGGACTGGTTCTGCAGGTCAATCGGGCGGCTGAACCCCTGCTTCACGATATAACCCGTCTTGTAATAGAGTTCGACCCGGTTGTCTTCGGGATCAAAGAAGTAAACGCTGCAGGAGATCCCGTGAGTGACGGTCTGGTCAATTCGGACCCCCTCGGCCAGGAGCCGCCGGTATAGCTCCTTCAGCGCATCCATGCTCTTGACGATGAAAGATACCTGGCCAACGCCAGTCGTCCTTGGCCTGGGACCCTGAGGATCGTCGGCTCCCCGGGACTGACCCAGAGCCAGTTCGTGGTGCTCATTCTTCGGATCGGCGCTCAAGAAGCAACTGCCCCGTTCCGGGCTCTCGTCGGTGACGGTCAGACCAATTACTCGAGTGTAAAAGTCTCGCATCTTCATAAAGTCGTCGCAAATTAGGCCCACGTGTCCAAGATTGGTGACCATAGCTGTCCTCCCAATTAAGCTGGTTTGCCTGGATCCCATCGGCGGGACGGTCTGACCCATGGATTGATGCCGGCTACGCCGGATATTAACACTGGCCGGGGTTCTTTACAACCGAGGGCCCGTCGCCGGGATTGTCCAATCAAGGATTCGGCCGGCAAGACCGGAAATGGTTTCGCTAGCGGATGCCCTTTGCTGGTTTCAAGCTGGATCGGAGAGTTTGGTGGTGACCAGATACAGCCAGGTGGAACCCAGGCTGAAGGGCTCCCAGTCCAGCGTGCCGTATGACTGGTGGTCGCCAAAACCGGCTTGATCCAGCAGCAGGGACAACTCCCGGTAGGTGTACAGCCGAAGAGATAGCGATTTCCTTTCGGTCTGCCCATCTCGAATGAAAGTCCATTCCGATTCCACCCGGCT
>DASTLM010000162.1:0-3038 GCA_035714945.1 Dehalococcoidia bacterium
AGCGAGGACCTCCCCTACAGTTTGAACCCGGCGGAGGGCCGGGGCAGGCTCTTCGAGGGCATGGACCTGGTCTTGAAAGCGCTGACCGAACCTCAGCCCTTTTCCTGGGAAGGCCGCTTTTACCAGTTCCGCACGGTCTCCGTATGTCCGCGGCCGGTGCAGCAGCCTCTGCCTCCGGTGATCGTGGCGACTAGGAGCGAAGACGCTATCCGGTACGCCGCCTGCCACCGGCTGGGGCTGGCCGTCTCCTATGATGGCGTGGAGCAGGTGTCCCAGATTACCCGGAAATACCAACAATGGTGCCAGGAAGCCGGCTGGCGGCCCACCCCCGACCAGATCGTTTACCGCGCCAGCATCTTGCTGGCGGAGACGGACCGTCAAGCCGAAGACCGTTTACGGCGTCTCCAGGCTTCCGGGTTGCCGGAACGGGGCATGAACCTGCGCTCTTCAGTTACCCAGGCCGTGTTTGCCGCCCGGGACGGCCGGGAGTTCGATCCCCGCGACCGCAATGGCGGGGCCACGGGGACCCCGGTGGCCCGCCCCCGGCGGGAACAGATCACCTTCGTGGGCAGTCCCGACAGCATCGTCCAGCAACTAAAGGTGTTCCACGACCGGTGCGGCACCGGAGTGGTGGACCTGGGATTCCAGGAGTCCGGCATTACCCACCAGGAGGTCATGGAGGAAATCGAATTGTTTGGCCGGGAAGTCCTGCCGCGGATCAAGGAATTCTAGAGTCTCCCGCGATTTCCTCCCACGATTTCCGCAAAGGGAGGCTCGGGCATGCCTTGCGTCCAGGTCGGGTCCCGCAGCTCCAGACGGTTCCCGCTGGGATCGAAGAAATACAGTTCCCGCCCGGTGAAAAACCCCTGGGCCCGATAGACCAGCTGATCGATGGGAATCTGCTTCTGGTCAAAGATCTTGCAGGCCAGTTCAAAGGTGTCCGGGCTCACGGTGAAGGAGTGGTGAACATTGCGCTCTTCCTGGATCCGTTTGCTCTCGGGCTGCTTGCGCTGGCACAGCAAGATGTTGTGGTCTCCGACATTGAAACAGGACATGCCCGAGTTGCCGAGACGTCCCACCGGGGTCAGACCCAGCAGGTTCCCGTAGAAATCTTCAGACTCGTCCAGGTCGTTTACCCCGATGGACCAGTGGGTGACTCCCTCAATTTTCAGCAGTCCCATGGTAGCCTCCTTTGCTACAGTAGCCTCAATATTAGCCTCGACAGTAGCCTCAGCTGTGGCGTCCTGGAAACCGGTCAACTGGCCCGCCTTGCCGGCGGCAATTCCCCGCTATTCTCACAGAATGACTGGCCTTTTACCAGACCCCCACGCTCAACCGCTCAAGCGACACCCGGCGGCTCGGGTGGCGCCGGCCAATTCACGCCAGAGAGGCCGCTGGCCCGGACCCATAACCTTCACCGGAATACCAGCCTGGCCGGCGGCGAGGATGAGAATGAGTGCCAGTGCCGGTGCCCTGATCTGGCGGTCCTACCGGAAAACCGCAGCCGGCAGGTTCTTTAAAGCGTCATCAATGCGCTGTCGATGATGCTCCATTAAATCGACGGTATCCAACTCGGCAACGGAGATGTATCCGTAATCGGTAGTTTCATCGCTGAGGCCTAGCTCTCCTCCGATCACCTCCGCCTCGAAGCTAAATGCAACCGGCTGTATTTTGTTGCCGTCGGGGTATTCAACCAGAATGTTTGGGCTGGTATAAATGCCCACCAGCCGGGTGACCCTGACCTCCAACCCAGTTTCTTCCAGCACCTCTCGGACGCAGGTCTCGTCAGCGCTTTCACCCGGGTCCATGCCCCCGCCGGGGAGGCACCAACGCCCATTGTCGGTCCGCCGCGTCAGAAGGACCGATTGCCTGGCATAGTCAAAAATGATTGCCGAGGCACCGGGGCGGAGTTTTCCCTGCCGCCCTACCCTTTCACCCTGGATCAAGTTAGACATGTGAGCGATTTACTCCCGGTCTTCGGTGGGATAGAGGGTCGGGATAGAGGGTCAATTGCCCTCCAGAAAACGGCGGGGATTTTCAACCATGATGGTCCGGATATCTCCCTCCGAGGAGCCCAACTCCCTGAGGTATGGCAGCACGTGCCGTGATATGAAACTGTAGCCCTCCGGCTGGTATCTGGCCCGCGCCTCCCGCATCTCGGGTGTCGGCTGCCCCCGGGGGACCGAGTGGTCATGCCCCATCATGATCCGCTGGGCCCAGCCCTGGTCGATCAGTCTTTTGACTATTTCGGTGCGCTCCCGCCACAGGGGCACCCCTGGATAGCGCCCGCCGGGGAACCGGTCCAGCCCCACCCAGACCCCTTTTCTCAATAGTCCGAGGATATAGTCCACGTCGCGGGTATCGTTACTGTGGCCAATATAGACCCGTGTCAGGTCCACCCCCTCTTCCTCCAGCACCCGGATTTGTTGCTCTCCTACTCTATCCGGGGACCAGGTGTGGGTATAAACCGGGGTGCCGGTATGCTTGCTGGCCCGGGCTGCGGCCCGCAAGACCTTCTCTTCCAACTCGGTGACACCGCCCCGGTCGCTGGCCGACTTGATAATGCCTGCCTTGACCCCGGTGCCATCGATGCCCACTTCAATCTCCCGAATGAATACGGCGGCGATGGCATCCGGCGTGGCTGACCTGAAGACCCGGGAGATGGCTTGATGACTCCCGGTAGTCGGCACGATGTGCACCCCGCTCCGGCGGGAAACCTCCTGCATCAGGGCGATGTCCCGGCCGATGTCGAAGGTCGTGGGATCGATGAACGAGCGCACGCCCGCATCATAGGCCTGCTGCAACGCCGTCACGGCATCCTCTACCGTTCCCTGGCGGTCAAAAAATTCCGGGTAGGTCTGGTGGATACCAGCCGCGCCGGTGGCGATGTGTTCATGGCTCAGGGTGAAACCAAGCTTGGATCCATCTACAGGTCCCAATACGGTGTTTACCAGTGGCATCTTCCTGACCTCCGATTCCAGTTCGACCGAGGCTATTGCGTTGTGATTCTAGCATAGACTTCGGACCCGGTCAGCGAG
>DASTLM010000163.1:0-2658 GCA_035714945.1 Dehalococcoidia bacterium
CCCTTGTCCCTTGAGGGAGAAGGTTAGGGTGAGGGTTAGACCCTTCGCTACATGTGCCGCTGTAGTACTATACCAATGCCAAGGTGAAACCTGCGGACTAGACGTAGCCTCCTGTGTAAATTTCAGCTTGATTTGAGTTCAGGCCAGGCCCGAGTCGGGGCAGGGGTTGCCGGGCCGGGTCTCCACCAGTTCGGTGAGCACGCCAAACACCGAACTGGGATGGACAAAAGCAATGATCCCGGACAGTCCTTCCCGGGGTTCCTGGTCGATCAGCCGCATCCCCAGGCCATCCAGGACTTTCAGCTTGCTGGAAATGTCGTCGACGTTCAGGGCCAGGTGATGCAGGCCTTCGCCCCGGCGTTGGATAAACCGGCCGACGGCGCTGTCTTCGGACAGCGGCTCCAGCAGTTCCAGCCGGGTCTGGCCGATCTGAACCAGTGCCGCCCGGACACCCTGGTCGGCCACCTCCGCAATCCTGGCCGGTGGGGTGTCGAACACTTGCTGGAACCGCTTCAGCGCGGCATCGATGTCTTTGACCGCCACGCCCACGTGGTCGATGTAGTTGACGGTGCAAGTCTCATTCAATCTCGCTGGCACTCTCGCTGGCCTCCCGTGGCAAAAGATCAAGCAGCTTGCTGATGGCCGAGCCAATGGGCCCGATGGAGTCGATAACTTCTTCCGCCGGTAGACCCGCTTCATAGAAATTGCTGTGCAAGGCGTTAGCCTGGCGAAAGCTCTGGAACAGTCCAGCGTCGTTCAACTCGCGAGCCAGTTCCCTGGCGTAGTCCCACAACTGGCGATGCTGTCGCAGCTCAATTCCCTGGCCGGCCGCCACGGCCTTGATGGCCTGGGAGATGGCCCCCCAGAGGAACTCGCTGGTCTTGGTGAACTCACGGCGGACCAGGAACTCCTGGGCATTGCTCATGTAGTGAATCGCGCCGGACCGGTAAGCGCGGACCCGGTCCTCGGGGGATTCGGCATCACCCGGGGTCATGACGCTTCGGGTTTGGGAAACTGATATTCGACGATGTGACCGGACTCGCTGTCGAGCCTGACCTGGCCCACCCGGGGTTTGAACACCCCGATATCGACTTCCACCAGCCAGATGCCGTTCTCCCAACGAGCGCTGACCGGCCGGCCGCCCCAGGAGAAATGCGGCTTTAGAAACGCCACCACCGCATCGGTAGCCTGCTCGGCGTCCTCAACCCTGGGCATTGGTCCCCTCCTGACTATGCCGGGTACTGCTCCAGCACCTGCCGGGCGATGACCAGCCGCTGCACCTCCGAGGTGCCTTCGTAGATGGTGGTGACCCGGGCGTCCCGGAACAGCCGTTCCACCGGCGAATCCTTGAAATAACCGGCTCCGCCGTGGACCTGCAGGGCCTGGGAGGCGACCCGGACGCACATCTCCGAGGCCAGTAGCTTGGCCATGGACGCCTCGTTGATAAAGGGCAGTCCCTGGTCCTTCAGGGTGGCGGCCTGCATGGTGGCGGTGCGGGCGGCGTGGACCTCGGTAGCCATATTGGCCAGCATGAACTGGACCGCCTGGTGCTGGGCGATGGGCTTGCCGAAGGACTGGCGCCGCTGGGCGTAGCGCACTGCTTCTTCCAGCGCCGCCTGGCCGATGCCGACGCACTGGGCGGCGATGATTATCCGGCTGGAGTCGAGGATTTCCATGGCGTAGCGGAACCCCCGGCCCTCTTCGCCCAGCAGGTTGGCCGCGGGGACCGGGGTGTCCTGGAAGACCACCTCATTGGTGCTGGAGGCCCGCATCCCCATCTTGCCGTGCTGGGGGTTGATCTGCATCCCCGGCGCGCCCCGCTGGACCACAAAGGCGCTGATGCCCCGGTAGCCCCGGGAGCGGTCCTGGGTGGCGAACACCACCATCGATTCGGCGACTTCGGCGTTGGTGATGAACGTCTTGGTTCCATTGAGGAAGTAGGTGCCGTCGCGCCGGGTGGCGGTGGTCTGCAAGGCCGCGGCGTCGGAGCCTCCCCCCGGCTCGGTCAGGGCCCAGGCCGCGATGCCCTTGCCGGCAGCCAGGGAAGGTATCAGCCGCTGCTTCTGCTCCTCGTTGCCGAAGCGGTACATGGTGGCGGTGCCCAGGGACAGGTGGGCGATGAGGGTGACGCTGGCCGATGGGTCGCCCCGGGCGGTCTCTTCGGCGGCGATGCTCACCTGCCGGTATCCTCCGCCGCTGCCGCCGTAGGCCGGGTCGATGCCGATGCCGGTCAGGCCCAGGCGGGCCATACCCTCCCAGTTTTCCCAGGAGAAGCGTTCTTCCTCGTCCAGTTGGCGGGCGCGGGGCTTCAAGTCCCGGTCGGCGAAGTCGCGCACCAGGTTCTGCAGCATCCGTTCTGCTTCGTTCAGGATCTGGTTGGTCATTACTAGCTCCTCTATCGGGTGCATTCCAATCCACATCGAGGGAAGTGCAGAATGGACCTGATACCCAGCAAACTTTATCTAGCGATTGGATGACCCATAGATTCGAAGGTCATGTTTTGCGGTTCGGTAATTCTCTGGGAAGCATCCAGTATTTCCAGGCCGACGATTTTACCCTGAGAATTCAGATCGGCAATTATGCCCTCTTGAAGCTCATCACTTTCTGAGATGTGCTCATCCTGCTTCTCCGGTGAACTCCCTTCCCGTGAGTTCGCTG
>DASTLM010000164.1:0-7868 GCA_035714945.1 Dehalococcoidia bacterium
ATGGCCCGCTCCATGACCGGCACGGTAAACAGGTTGTGAAATCCTCCCGCCAGCAGGCCGCTCACTACGCCGACAACCACGGCGATCAGCAAAATTCGATACATACGCCACCACCCAAGCCTGTTCCCGGTTTCATTCATGAATCAGACGGCCAGAGCCATACGGTAAAAACCATACAGTACCTGCGCCGGTGGGACAGGCCCAGTTTTTCAGTTCCAGCGACTGCGGGGAAAACTTTTATCTCCCCCGCAGTCTGGTCTCGCTAATCCCGGTTTCCTCTTCGCCTAGTGGCACATCAAGGCGACGTGACGGGCATGATGGAAGAACTCGTGAACGTAGGCCAGAGTTGTGGAGCCGCCAATGGCGGAGGCGTGGACCGAGCCGTCGACGAATCCGACCATATACAGGCCTATAGTTGCCCCCAAAATCCAAGGGAGCCACTTGCTAACCTGGCCCTGTCCCAGCATTCCCTGTATTGTTGCTGCCATAATATCCCCCTTAATTTTGATAGTCTCGTTGCCTGATCGCGTTGACTGATCGCCAGGTGTTTGGCGCCGTTTGGTTCCCCTTCAATCACCCCCTTCTTTGGCTGGCCCGGTACGACGACTCCGGAATGGTGGCGGAGTCTAACACTTAATTTGGGACGGTGTCAAACCCGACGCTTGCCTGGCTTGCCAGGTCTAGTTACCGTTCGACGAAGACAATCCCTTCCCGGCCCACGTAGCGGTCCCGCATTTCCTCAAAGGTCTTCAGCTTCTCGGGCTGGAACTCGATGCGCTTCTCCTGTTCGTCCAGATAGGGATTGGGGAAGTAACACCGCACCAGGGTATCGTCCCAGCCCCGGGAGAACCTGACGTAATAGGACTTTATATTGCCGTGACTCTTGGCTTCGACAAACTGTATCCCGTCCACCAACTCCAGACTCAGGTGAAAGTGCCAGTTGTCGGCCTCAATGGTGGCCCAACCCTTGCTGACCTCCGGTTCTTTGATGCCGCGGGCGTGGTTTTCGCTGACGGCCTGACCGCCGCCAATTACCCACATCATTGCTTCGCTTTGGGTCAACTCCCTCAGCAAATCCAGCGTTATATCCACCGATGGCCTCCCTTCTGATGGTCTCCCCTCTGATGGTCTCCCCTGGACCAGGTCTCTGGCATTGACGGACCAGGTCTCTGACGGAATTAAAGTTGGCCCTCCTGGCGGGCTTCCAGATCAGCTTCCAGATCCAGGTACAACTGTTTCAGCTGATCCACCATCTCCGGCGGAGGGTTCTCCCACATGCCCCGCTCGATGGCCTCCAGCAGCCGCTCGATGATGCCCCGCAAGGCCCAGGGATTGCTCTTCTGGAAAAACTCCTGCATCTCCGGACTGAGGACATACTCTTCGGTCACGTCCTCGTACATCCAGTCTTCCACCACCTGAGCGGTGGCGTCGTAGCCGAACATGTAGTCCACGGTAGCCGCCAGCTCGAAGGCTCCCTTGTAGCCGTGCCGCTGCATCGATTCGATCCACTTGGGGTTGACCACGCGACTGCGGAACACCCGGCGGGCCTCGTCCTGCAAGTCCCTTACCCGCGACCGGGAAGGGTCGGAACTATCGCCGAAGAACTGCCGGGGGTTGCTTCCGGTCAGGGACCGTACGGTGGCGATCATGCCGCCATGATACTGCATGTAGTCGTCGCTGTCGAAGACATCGTGCTCCCGGTTGTCCTGGTTCTTGGCGGCAATCACTATCTGGCTGAATCTGAGCCGGAACTCTTCCCGGGCGTTGACGCCAAAGTCCTGCCGGGTGTAGGCGTAGCCACCCCAGGCGGTGTAGACTTCGGCCAGGTCATGGACCGTTTCCCAGTTGCGCTCGTCCAGCACCGGCAGAATACCCGCGCCGTAGGTGCCCGGCTTGCTGCCGAAGATTCGATACAGCGAACCGGGGCTGGCGCCAGTTGGGGTTGCAGCTTCGGATTCACCCGCAGCGCTTTTACTTTCCCGGTCTTCCAGCAGGTGTTTGCGCACGTAATTGTCTTCGGGAGACTCGTCCAGCGAGGAAACCTGCTCGATGGCCTGGTCCAGCAGGTAAATCAAGTTGGGGAAGGCATCCCGAAAGAATCCGCTGATCCGCACGGTCACATCGATGCGCGGCCGGCCCAACTCGACAATGGGGATAACTTCGACGCCGCTGACCCGGCGGCTCTCCTGCTGCCAGACCGGACGCACTCCCAACAAGTACATGATCTGGGCAATATCGTCGCCGTGGGTGCGCATGGCCGAGGTCCCCCACACGACGATACCCACCATCTCCGGGTAAGCCCCTTCTTCGTCCAGGTACTTCTCCAGCAGGGCGTCGCCCAGAGCTTGCCCCACCACCCAGGCGGCGGGTGAGGGCAGGGTCTTGGGGTCGACGGAATAGAAGTTGCGCCCGGTGGGCAGCACATTGGCCATCCCTCTGGTCGGCGCGCCACTGGGGCCCGGTGGCACGAAACGGCCTTCCAGTCCCCGCAACAGGTTGTCAATCTCGTCGGTGGTGCGCATCAGCGCCGGGTAGATCGACCCGGCGGCATAGCGCAGCGCCCGCTCAGTTTGTGCGTCCGGCTGGCCTAGGACGTTGGCTACTACCGTTGCAACCTGGTCGGTTTGGAACCCGCACTGCTGCAATTGGCCCAGGGAATTCCGGCACAGGATCTCCAGTCGCTCCAGCAGGTCGCCCAGACTCCGCAACGGCGAATCCGGGACTAATTGTTGCAGGACTGAGGGCACGTTGCCGTTCAAGGGCTGCGATGGATCGTCCAGCAACTGGTTGTAGTCCAGTCCAAGGGCCTCGGCGATGCTCCGGCGCAGGCTGGGTATCCCGCCGATATCCAGACGGGTCAAGGCTGACATTAGACCGACCAATTGCGCCTTGGTGGGAGGCTCGCCCAGGGTATGCAGGCCATCCTTGATCTGCGCGTCCTTGATCTCGCAAAGATAGCCGTCGATGTCCAGCATGAATCCACCAAAGTTGTCCGGTTGGGCCTCCACTCCCAGGTCACGGTGCAGTTCGGCCTTCTGCACCATCTCCCAGATCTGGCCCTCCAGCAGGGGCAGTTTGGACGGGTCCAGGGTCTGGCACTGGTAGTGCTCGTCCATCAATTGTTCCAGCCGGGCGATCTCGCCGTAGCTGTCCGCGGTGGTCATCGGCGGAATCAGATGGTCGATGATGGTGGCGTGGGTACGCCGTTTTGCCTGAGTACCCTCGCCCGGATTGTTGATGATGAAGGGGTAGAACAGGGGCAGGTCTTGCAATGCCACTTCGGGATAGCAGGACTCGGATAGACCGATGCCCTTGCCGGGCAGCCACTCCAGCGTGCCATGCTTGCCGACATGGACCATGGCGTCGGCCTGGAACACGTCTCGAATCCATCGATAATAAGCGATGTAGTGGTGGGTCGGTGTCAGGTCGGGGCTGTGGTAAATGGAGATGGGATGTTCGCCAAAGCCCCGGGGCGGTTGCAGTCCCACAAAAATATTGCCCAACTGTAGCCCGGCAATGGCCAGGCTGTCCCCGGTTCGGTAGACCTGACCCGGCGGGTCTCCCCAGGCCTCGACCAACTCCTTTTGCACCTTCGCTGGAAAGCCCTGAAACCAGGTGTGGTACTGGCGACTGCTGACATGTCCCACCGCCAACCGCATTTGCTCATCGGTCAGCGATTCGCGGTCGTTGCTGCAGCGCTCAATAATCCGGTGCACCAGTTCGTCGCCGTTGGCCGGGATATCTTCAACCTGGTACCCAGCTTTTTGCAGCGCATTGAGCAGGTTAATCACCGAAGCCGGGGTGTCCAGCCCCACCGCATTTCCGATGCGGGCGTCCTTGGTGGGGTAGTTACTCAGGATGATGGCGACCCGTTTCTCGGCGTTGGTCTTGCGCCTCAGGTTGGCCCACCTGGCCGCCAGGCGGGCCAACAAATCGATCCGGTCCGGCAGGGCCACGTACCGCTGCAAGCGGTTGGAGATCATTGTGCCGTTGCCAGGTGATGCCGTTTCCTCTTTGAAGGAGATGGGAACCGAGATAATGCGCCCGTCGAACTCGGGCAGGGCCACGTTCATGGCGGTGTCGATCGGCCCCAAACCCAGGGAGCTGTCCCGCCACTGCTTCAGGGTGCCGGTGCTGACCACCCCCTGAATCATCGGCACGTCCATCTTGTCGAGAAAGTCCACCGACCAGCCGGAGGCGATGGTCGGCCCTTCCTGGCTCAGGTCGCTCATGGCCAGGCCCATGGTGTTGACAATGCAATCGACTCTGGACGTGCCGTCGGGGTTGAGCATGTACTCGGTCAGGGTGCGACTGCTTTCGCCTTCTTCCTCCGGGTTGTGCTTCAGGCTAAAAGAGAACACTGGCAGGACGTTGAGGTCTTGCGCTTCCAGACCCCGAATCAAATCGTCAATGAACTGGAGGTTACCGCTCATCCAGTGGGCGCGGTAGAACAGCACGCCGATGCTAGCCCGGCCCGATTTGAATCGATCTTCAATATAAGTATCCACGTCCAGGGCATCCGCGACATCGGGGTGGTAGATGCCTTCCCAGGGCACCGGCTCGGGGGCTTCGTGCCCGTAGTCGCTGCCCAGATAGGTGTCGCTGAGGAACAGGAACAGATTCTGGAAGTTCTGGACGCCGCCCCGCATCAGGTAGGAGAAAACGGTTTCCAGTTCGGCCACCGGCACCGAGCAGGCGGTAACCAGGTCCTCGTCCCACTCCTGGTGTCCCGGGCAGGCGATCAGGGGTATGCCTTGACGGTGGCACCGGTCCACCACCGCATCGAAAACTTCAGGCATCGACCGTTTGCCACCCAGCAGCCGCAAGACCACTACACCGGCACCTAGGATCGCCTCGAGCAGGTCATCCCGTGCCTGGCCGTTTTCCAGCGCCACCGGGTTGTAGGCCATTACTTCAGGGAATTCCGCCAGGTCCAGGCCCGCCACCGACCGGTCTGCGGTCAGAATATCCGTGTCCGCAGTGGTGACAAAGACTATGCTTTTGCGTCCGGTTTGTTGGGCGGTCAAAGTTCCTATAGCCTCGCTGTCGGGTCCGGTTCCAGATCGGGCCTGAGAAATACCACTATCGACAGGTCGCTGTACTCTGCGGAGGAAGCGGCGCACTCTTCCAGCGTACCCCGCCAGGACCTTTCCCCTTCCAGGGTCAGGCGCTGGTAGACAATCACCGGCCGTTGCCCGGGTATTCCGGCTTCGATCAGATTCCTGGCGATCAGCGGCGGCATCAAATCGAAGGGGCGGGGCAGCATGATGATGTTACGCCGTCCTTCGTTGAGATGGTGCACCAGTTCATCCAGGTCGGATCCGGTATCCGCCCTCTTATGTAAAGTGATAAACAGCGACTCCTCCATCGAAATGCCGGTGCGCGCGCAGGCAAACTGAATCGAACTGACCCCGGGAATCAGTTCTACATGTTCGGCCCGCCGCTGGACCCGTTCCAACAGTTCCCTGGCGGAGACATTCAGGTCGCCCCAGGCGCAGATCACGCAGGTCTTGCCCTGGCGCACCTGATCCTGGGCGTAATCCAGCACTGCTTCCTGGTCCCGGTAGTTCATGGGGCAGAGTTCGCCCTTGCCGGCCCATTGCTCAACCACCTTCAGCACGGTCTTGAACCCGACCACCAGGTCGGCGTCCTCGATGGCCTGTCGGCCCCGCAAGGTGAGCATCTGCGGATCACCAGGCCCCACCCCCACCACCGTCATGGACAGTCCCTTATTGTTATCAGTCATCAAAGCCGCATCTACCGCCGGTCTTATGGTCAAAAAAACACCCCCGGCTTTGCTCTGCCGGGGGTTGTCGCGTCAGTTACTTCGCAGCGGTACCAGCGCAGCTACGAGGAACCCCCATCTGTTCGGCGCAGAGTAGAGCCCCAATCACCCAGGTTGGTGTCCTGGCTTACGGTTCATCGCCGACGGGGGCCTTGCATCCGAACTCAGCCGGAACCATGGCCTCGCTACCGCCGGCTCCCCGATTACAGTGGCGCAACCGCAGCGGATTCACACCGCCTTGCCCATTTAAACCGTAACGGTGCCTGGAATGTATTGCAGGTTTTTAAGCTAGGGTCAACTGACGGGTACTTTAGTCCTCGTTAGCCAGGTTGTCAAGGATGAGGAATCTATCATCGATCTATGACTGGACAGTCAGAAGGGCTCAATTTCGCGGTCCCTGGTCAGAGGAGTCGGTCCATGATGTAGGTCAGTGGCCGCAATCAGTAGATCAGCGTCGCCTATCGGTTAGTGGCTTCCTGGTGGCCCCGAAGATGTTCAACGATTCAGGGGATCTCGGCAGGATAGGTCATTTACGCCGGTCGACGGCCGGGGCGGAGTAATAGCGGCTTTTCCGGACTGAGTTTGACATCCTTGAGAGTCGTGAATATAGTGTGGGGCATGAAAATCGTCTATTTTCTGAGCAAAGTCCGGCGAAGAAGCGCGATGAGGAGCAAGGGTATCATGAAGAGGGTTTTATTGCTGGCGTCAATGCTAATGGCGTTCACTATTGGCCTGGTCATTGGGCCGATTCTGGCCCAGGAGATTTCTACGGTGTCGGAGTTCGACCCTGGCTCTGGCCAATTGCCGGAAGGGTTAGCCGCCGACCGGCAGGGTAATTTTTATGTGGGAATGGCTCCCACCGGAGAGATAGTCAAGGTTACCCCCGATGGTGCGGTCAGCCCATTTTCCACTCTCCCATCCCCAGGCGATGGATTCATGACCGGCATTGCTATCGACCGCACCGGGAGTCTGTTCGTCGCCCTGGCCAGCTTCGTCGAAGAGACCCACGGGATCTGGCGGGTAAGCCCCGATGGCAGCACTACAGAGCGTTTCTCGGCCCTCGACGTTGCCGGGTTGCCCAACGTGCCCGCTCTGGACAGAAGGGGCAATCTGTTTGTTTCCGACTCCTTCCTGGGCCTGGTGTGGAAAATCGACCAGGATGGGACTGCCAGCGTCTGGAAACAGGACGCGATGCTGGAGGGTGACGGTAGCGGTCCCCTGGGACTGATGGTGGGGGCCAATGGTATCGCCTTCGATAACAACGGTAAAAACCTCTACGTAGCCAATACCGACCTGGGGATGATTGTCCGCATTCCGGTATTGAAGGACGGCAGCGCTGGAGAGGCCTTGCCCGTGTTAGCAGACCCGGCACTGAAAGGGGCAGATGGCATAGCCTTTGATGTCAGGGGCAATCTCTACGTAACGGTTAACAGCCAGGACAAGATAGCCACTGTCTCTCCACAGGGGGACCTGTCCATTCTGGCGGAAGGCGAGGGCTTGCAGTTCCCGGCCAGCTTAGCATTCGGCGTAGGCAGGGAGAGCCAGAATTTATACGTTACCAATTTCGCCCTGCTCCGGGCGTCAGGCATCGTAGAGGGACCCCCGGAGCCAGCGCTGATCAGGCTGGTGGTGGGGGTTCCAGGAAGGCCGATGCCTTGATTCCGGAAACCCCATTTTTTGGCTGGCCCTTTGCCAAGACCATATAGCCTTCGATTGGCCAGTTTGTTGCCGGAGTTAGCGGGCTTTAACTCTGGCCCCCGCAGGAGGGCCGGGGCGTGGGGCCTCAGCGGGTGGTTGAGGTGCCTCGGTTGGACCGATGCGGCAAGGCAACCCACAGTGCCTGTTGACGATTAGACCTCATTAGAAAATTTGTAACGAAATATTCACGATACTGACACCAAATATTAACAGGAAATCGTTGACTAGTTCCTGCTTATAAACTAACATGGGACGGCTAAACACTGTGGTGTTTTTCTAGAGTGCCGGTGGCACCCTCTGCAGCCCACCGTTTTCCCTGGCAGCCACCCAATATCCTGATCAGAGGTACTGGTCCAGCAGGGGCCCGGGTCTCCCCAGAAGTTGG
>DASTLM010000165.1:0-3813 GCA_035714945.1 Dehalococcoidia bacterium
TGGTGGAGCACGGCATACCCTTCGAGGTAGTCCCGGGGATAACCTCGGCAATCGCCGCCGCTGCCTATTCCGGCATACCCGTTACCCACCGTAAGGTTGCCACCTGCTTCACCGTGGTCAGCGGGAGCGAAGACCCCTCCAAACCCGAATCGGTCATCCCCTGGGGTGGGCTGGCCCGGACGGGCGGCACCCTGGTGGTGCTGATGGGCTGGGCCGCGCTGGAAACCATTATGGCGACGCTGCAAGAGTCCGGGATGCCTGGGGATACGCCGGTGGCCCTGGTGCAGTGGGGCACCTGGAACCGGCAGCGCACCGTCACCGGCCCCCTGACCAGGGTGGTCGCCCTGGGCAAAAAGGCGGGACTGACCCCGCCGGTAATCGCCATCGTCGGCCAGGTGGTCAACCTGAGGGAGAAATTAGCCTGGTTCGACCGCCGCCCGCTTTTTGGCAAGAAGATTTTGATTACCCGCTCCCGGACTCAGGCGTCCCTCCTGCGTACCCAACTGGAAGAACTGGGAGCGGCGACGGTGGAATTGCCCTCCATCGAAATAGCCGATCTGGACGACTATTCCCAGTTGGATGCAGCGTTGACCCGGTTGAAAGAATTCGGCTGGATTTTTTTCAGCAGCACCAACGCCGTCGATGCGGTGTACCAGCGGCTGGAGCGACAGAATCGGGACTCCCGGGCTTTCGCGACGGCCAAGGTTGGCGCCATTGGCCCGGCCACCAACCGGGCCCTGGCCCAGCGGGGCATCAAGGCGGACTTCGTGCCCGCCAGATCGGTATCGGAGGAAGTAGTCCAGGAACTGTCCGACCGGGACTGGCAGGGAGTGCCGGTGCTCCTGCCCGGCTCCGAAATTGGCCGGGACGTGCTGGCCGCTGGTCTGACCGGTCTGGGTGCCCGGGTAGAGCGAGTAGCCGCCTACCGGACGGTCACTCCCCAGGGAGCCAGGCAGCTGGCGCGCCAGGTACTCCAGACGGGGGTAGACGTGGTTACCTTCACCAGTTCCTCCACGGTCCGAAACACGCTGGACATACTGGAGGGAGATAAGCAATACTTAGATGCCAGCCTCATCGCCTGCATCGGCCCCATCACTGCGGCAACCGCCCGCCAGTTGGGCCTGCGGGTGGACCTGGTGGCCGACGAGAACACGGTCGAAGGGCTGGTTGCTTCCCTGGTCAAACATTTCGGCCCGGAGGAGAACTGAGTCATGTCGGGGTTCCCTGACCTGCGATTGAGAAGGGCTCGCGAGCTCGAGCCGGTACGCTCCCTGGTTCGCGAGACCAGACTTTCGCCCGCTAACTTCATCTACCCGCTGTTTGTGACCCACGGACAGGAGGTAAAACACCCCATCGAGCCGATGCCCGGGTGCTTTCACCTGTCGCTGGATTTGCTGGCCGAAGAAGTCCATGAAGTGGCGAGTCTGGGCATTCCAGCGGTGTTGCTCTTCGGCCTGCCTGCCGAGAAGGACGCCGTCGGTTCAGGAGCTTATGACCCGGAGGGCATCATCCAGGAGGCAATCCGAGTGATCAAAAAGGAAGCACCAGGCCTGCTGGTCATCGGAGATGTCTGTCTCTGCGAGTACACCGATCACGGTCACTGCGGCATCATCGACAACGGCCACGTGGACAACGACCAGACCCTGGAACTGCTGGCCCGCACCGCCCACACCCAGGTGCAGGCTGGCGCCGACATGGTGGCCCCGTCTTCGATGATGGACGGCCAGGTGCGGGCGATTCGAGCGACACTGGACGCTGCCGGAAAACCGAATGTTCCCATCATGGGCTACGCGGCCAAGTACGCCTCCTCGTTTTACGGGCCGTTTCGGGTGGCGGCCGACTCGACACCCCAGTTCGGCGACCGCCGCAGTTATCAGATGGACCCGGCCAACTCCCGCATGGCGATGCGCGAGATTGAGACCGACATTGCCGAAGGGGCAGACATCGTGATGGTGAAACCGGCGCTGGCCTACCTGGATGTAATCCGGCAGGCCCGGGACCGGTTCGACCATCCCCTGGCCGCCTACAACGTCAGCGGCGAATACTCGATGGTCAAGGCGGCGGCGCAGCTGGGTTGGGTCGATGAAAAGCCAATCACCCTGGAATTGCTCACCGCCATACGGCGGGCCGGTGCCGACATTATTATCAGCTACCACGCCAAAGAAGCGGCCCGCTGGCTGATCGGGCAGGAGTAAGTCCGGCCGGAGGGAGCGGGGGGTCCATCACAGTATCTGAGATATATTCCGGGATATATTTCAGCGTTCCCGTAACCCTGAATCCTGGAGCAATACGGGCGTAATCAATGCAACTAACCAGATCAAAACAACTATTCGAGCAGGCCCAGAAATACATCCCCGGCGGGGTCAACAGCCCGGTGCGCTCCTTCCGGGCGGTGCAGGGCACGCCACCCTTCATCGCCCGAGGCAAGGGCTGCCGAATCTGGGACGTAGACGGCAACGAATACATCGACTTTGTCGGCTCCTGGGGGCCGCTGGTATTGGGTCATGCCCATCCGGTGGTGGTGGCCGCCTTGCAGCGGGCCGCCGAGGGCGGCACCAGCTTTGGCGCACCCACCGAAGGCGAAGTCGAACTGGCTGAGATCATCTGTAACGCGTTGCCCTCGGTGGAAAGCGTCCGGCTGGTCAGTTCCGGAACCGAAGCCTGCATGAGCGCCATCCGAATGGCGCGGGCCTACACCGGACGCAACAAGATAATCAAGTTTTCCGGCTGTTATCACGGCCATGCCGACGGCCTGCTGGTCAAGGCCGGTTCCGGCGCCATGACCCACGGCATTCCCACCAGCGCCGGAGTACCCGAGTCCTACGCCCGGGAAACCCTGGTGGCTGATTACAACGACCTGGCATCGGTGCAGCAGCTTTTTGATGCCTATCCGCAGGACATCGCCGGCGTCATCGTCGAACCGGTGGCGGGCAACATGGGCGTGGTACCTCCCGCTGCGGGATTTCTGGCCGGCCTGCGTAAATTGACCTGGGATAACGGCGCCACCCTGGTCTTTGACGAGGTAATCACCGGATTTCGGCTGACCTACGGCGGCGCGCAAAACCTCTTCGGCATCACGCCGGACATCACCTGTCTGGGCAAGATCATTGGCGGCGGGCTGCCGGTGGGCGCCTACGGCGGTCGCCGGGACATCATGGAGCAAGTGGCTCCGCTGGGGCCAATGTACCAGGCGGGCACTCTCTCCGGTAATCCCCTGGCGGTGACTGCTGGAATTACCACCCTGAAGGAACTGAAAAAGCCCGGCACCTACGAGTATCTGGACTCGCTGGCCCAGCGGTTCACCGACGGCGTTGCTCAAGTGTTCACCCAACTGGAAGTGCCGTCCAGGTTCAACCGGGTCAAGTCAATGTTCACCGGGTTCTTTACCGCCGGACCGGTAGACCTCTTGAGTCAGGTGGAACAGGCCGACACCGTCCAATACGGCAGGTACTTCCACGCCCTGCTGGAGCGGGGAGTCTATCTGGCGCCATCCCAGTTTGAAGCGGGATTCGTCTCCACTGCCCATACCGAGGCGGATATAGACCGCGCCATTGAAATAGTTGGTGCAGCATTAAGGGCAATCGCTTGATTTCAGGACTTTAACCGGACCCACGAATCAGGGGCAGGTTTGAGACCTGCCCCTACCGCGTTCGCCGGTTTTGAAAATAGGGGTCAGGTGCCGTAACGCACCGTGGCGTTGGGATCACTGTAGGTAACATTTTTGGTGGCCCAGAAGACCCGGGCGATGTCGTCAACGGCCGCCACCAACTCCCGGGCGGCACTCATATCTACGTTCTGCTTGTTGCGCCCGGC
>DASTLM010000166.1:0-3182 GCA_035714945.1 Dehalococcoidia bacterium
CCGTCTGGCGGTGGTTCGGGGCTGGCTGCCATCTGAACCGTCAGACCGCCGCCAGTATAAAAGGGGCGGGATTCGAGATTGTGGAGCTGCAGCAACGACGATTAGTGCTCATGCCGGTCATTGTTGGCGCAGCCAGGTCCATGAGTCCACAAATCAGATGAGGAAGAACTTTTGGATGACGGCCATCTCCTCTTACGGGAAAGGCTCGGTGGACCGTGACGGGCGCGAGTCGAGCCGCCTCACCAGGGGACCTCTGGTCAGCTTTGTGCTCCTGCCGACTCTTGTCGTCCTTGGGATAGGCATCGTGGTAGGGCCACCCCTCTGGCGCATGTGGTACCCACCAGTGAGAGAGTTTTGCGTCGCTCATTTCGCTCGGCTCGACCCAGGTCATATGGCCTGGAAAGTAATGCTGCTCCTGGTTTTGGTAAGCCTCGCAGCCCTGGTCCTCAACCTGACAAGAGACCTGGTCCTTTCGGCACGTCTCAAACGCACGATAGCCCGCCACGGGGTGACGACCCCGCAGAACCTCAAGCAACTACAACAGCGGCACCGGCTCCGGACACCGGTGGTCTGTACTGAAGAAGAAGGGCTGTACGCCTTCTGCTACGGCCTGAGGCGACCTGCCATCGTTATCAGCTCCGGACTGAATCAAGCTCTCTCTGAAGCGGAGCTTGAGGCGGTAATCTTGCACGAGGCGGCTCACGCGAAAAGCCGTGATCCTCGTAAGATTCTCATCTCCAGGCTGCTGGCAAGGGCGCTCTTTTACATACCCCCGCTCGGCACGTTGCAGGAACGATACGCCCTTTACACCAACTGCACCGCCTTCTGCCCCACAGTGCTGAGCCCTCGCATGCAAGAGCTCCAGGGCAGGTTGCGTGACGAAGGTCTGGCGGGCCAAGAAGTAGTCCTGCTCTCCTTCAGCGTAGACCCGGAGCAGGACCCGCCGGATAAGCTGAGGGCCTACGCCGAAAATTATGGGGCCGACCCAGAGGTGTGGCGCTTCCTTACCGGCAGCGGGGCAGACATGGAGCGTGTAGTGACCATGGGCCTGAAACTGGGGGTCCAGAAGATACTCCAACCTGTAGAACATACGCACCCCGATGGCTCTGCCCATATTCATGGGTATAAGGAATGGACTATCATAACGGACGCAACAGCCGCAAAGATTCGGCGACTTCGGCAGGCGAATCGACCCGGTACAGGGCCCGGGTCGGCTGCTGGGCCAGCCCGACGAAAATTCCAATTCCACCGGCGTCCTGAACGACGCCGAACCCGGCCTCATCGGTAAGGTCATCGCCGAAATACGTGGCCAGGGTAGTCTTGGACTGAACTTCCATGATCCGGGCTACGATCCGGGCTACCGCCCTGCCTTTATCCCAGTCCACGTTGGGTCGCACTTCGAAGACCTTCTTACCATGAGTAATCCTGATTACACCGCCGTCAACACCGGCTGCGACCACCCGGTTGAAGGCGTTTTCCACCTGGCCAACCAGGTCATCTGGAGTCAGCCGGTAATGCACGCTCAAGGTCAGCCCTTTATTTTCCACGATAATCCCCGGGTATTGGCCCAACTCCTGGCCCAACTGCCGGCAGATTAACGCCAGGGCGTCACGCCGGGCCATTGCTTCCGGATGGAAGAATTGTTCACCCGGCCCTGCCATTTCCAGGCCGTGGTTTCCGGCATAAATAATGTCCGGCACGCCCACCCGTTCCCGAACGTCCGCCAAACTGCGTCCGCTGATTACGCCAAGAACAAACCTGGGGTTAGCCTTCAGGTCGTTGAGCAGTTGCCTGGTGTCCGGCGACAGATTGGCCCCCTCCGGACGGGGGACTATGGGGGTAAGGGTGCCGTCGTAGTCGAGCAACAGCAAGACCCGGCTTGCCCGGCGAAACCGATCAATAACGCTGGGCCAAACCCTCAACAAGTGTGGCATGTAAACCGGTGGCAGATTAGACTAATGCGCCGAAGAGGAAAGGGCTTCACCCGGGGACATCCGACCGCGGGGGGTATGCTGCAGGAGTTGCACCAGGAGTTGGGCTGCCCATTTATAAATATTGTTCTCCCGCACGGTGGAGCGCATTTGCTGCATGCGCCATTGACGCTCCGGTTTTGCCATGGTAACTGCCTTGAGTATACTGTCGGCAAATTCCTCAGTGGCGTAGGGGTTGACGATCAGGGCCTGGGTTAGCTCAAGGGCGGCTCCGGTGAAAGGACTCAGGATGAGGACCCCATCCTCATCGAAGCGGCTGGCCACATACTCTTTTGCCACCAGGTTCATCCCGTCATGCAACGAGCTTACCACGCAGAATTGGGCCAACCGACGCAGGGCCATCAACGTATCCCAAGGCAAATCATCGGGCATATAGATAATTGGCTGCCAGCCCTTCCTGGCAAACCTACCATTGATGTCCTCCAACAACTGGTCGATCTGCTTCGCCAACCAGCGATAAGCGTCGATCTCGGCCCGGCTGATCACGCCTGCCTGGACGAATACCACTTTTTCAAGATATTGAGGGTATTTCTCAAAAAAGCGGCCAATGGCCTTGAAGCGGTGCGGTATTCCCTTGGTATAGTCGATCCGGTCGATGCCCAGACCCACCACCTGGCCGGCCAAGCCCAATTCATTGACCAGCCGTTCCATTTCCCGAACAACGCCGTCGCTCTGGGCTTCCTGATCAATCCGCTCAAAGTCTACGCTGATGGGGAAAGGCCGGACCAGGGTTGTTCCACCCCTATAGCTGATAAAGTTATACTCCTGGTCAACTCGGGCATCCAGAATCCTGGAAACTGAACTGATGAAGTTATTGGAATGTTCACCGATATGGAACCCCAGCAAATCGTTGCCCAACAGACCATCCAGTATCTCTTTCTGCCAGGGGCAGATCCGGTAAATGTCGGGGTTGGGCCAGGGAATGTGCCAGAACTGGCCGGTGATCACGTCGGCATCCGCTGAGCGCAGCAAGCGGGACAACAGCGCCAGATGGTAATCCTGAATAAACACCACTGCAGGCTTGCCCCCGATTTCGTCCAGGATGCTCCCGGCAAACAGCTCGTTAACGCTTTTATAGGTCAGCCAGTCCCGTAATTCAAAGTTGGGCTCAGCGTAGGCATTGTGACAGAGGGGCCACAGGGCCTCGTTGGAGAACCCGTAGTAATACCCCTGCTCTTCCTGTTCAGTCAA
>DASTLM010000167.1:0-3756 GCA_035714945.1 Dehalococcoidia bacterium
GATCTGTACCACCTCTTTCCGCAGCGGCGCCCGTTATGGCCCAGGCGCAATAATCGAGGCGTCCGCTGGCCTGGAAGACTATGATTGGGAACTTGATCTGGATGTGTCCACCCTGGGCATCCATACCACGCCGTCGCTGGAGCCCCATGTGGGCAGCCCCGAGTTGATGGCGCAAAGAGTCCGGGCCGCGGTTGCCCATTACCTTGATCACGGGAAAATTACCGGAGTCCTGGGTGGCGAGCATTCCGTAACCATCGGCTCGGTGCAAGCGCACCGGGAGAATTGCCCCGATTTAACCGTGCTCTACCTGGATGCCCACGCCGACTTGAGGGACGAATACATGGGCACCCGCTGGGGCCACGCTTCCGGGGCGCGGAGAATTCACGAATCGTGCCCCCTGGTGCTGGTGGGGTTGCGCAGCCTATGTCCGGAAGAACTGGCCTACCTGAGACAACACTCGATTCCATCCTTCTTCTGGCCTCCCGGCGATGACTCTTACATCCAGAAAGTGATCGAGAGCCTGGGGCCTAACGTGTACGTTAGCGTAGATCTGGATGTGTTTGACCCTTCGTTGATGCCGGCGGTGGGCACCCCTGAGCCGGGAGGCATGACCTGGCAGCAGGTGACCCATTTGCTGCGCGCGGTAGGGTCGTCCCGCAAGATCGTGGGCTTTGACGTTAGCGAGTTGGCGCCCCATGAGGGGCCAGCCGCCTGCTCCTACGCGGCGGCCAAGCTGGTGTACCGGTTAATTGCCCATGCTGCCACCGCGGCATCGTAGGTTTTTCTCAGCGCGTCCTCCTCACCATGCCAAACAAAAATTTTCGGTCTTTTTATTGTCGGTGATTTGAGAGACAATCAACCCTATGGGAACATCAATCCGCGTGGGCAAGATATTTGGGATACCCATCGGAATAAACTACAGTTGGATTTTTGTCTTCCTGCTGTTCATATTCCTGCTGTCCCGGCAATTTGCCGATGAATTTCCCAGTGGTCCGGTTCCCCAGCGTTGGCTGATCGCCGCGGTCACCACAGTGCTGTTTTTCTTTTCGGTGCTGGCCCATGAGCTTTCCCACAGTCTGGTGGCGGTGCGCAAGGGTATCCCGGTGGCCGGGATAACCCTGTTTATATTTGGCGGAGTTTCCCAGTTGGGCCATGAAGCCCGCCGCCCCTTTACCGAATTTGTCGTCGCCATCGTCGGACCGTTGACCAGTATCATATTGGGACTCTTGCTCTTTTCCCTGCGGGACTTGACCAGCGGATTAAGCGATTCTCTGGACTTCGTGCTCACCAGTCTGATCCTGATCAACTTCACCCTGGGGGTATTTAACCTGCTGCCGGGATATCCCCTGGACGGCGGGCGAGTGCTCCGCTCATTGGTCTGGGGAATTACCGGAAGCTACTGGCGGGCGACCCAGATCTCGGCCAGGGCCGGGCAGGTTATTGGCAGCATTCTGGTGGCCATCGGCATTGGCCTGGCCTTCATCGGGCAATACCAGGGGATTTGGACTTCCCTGGTGGGCGGATTCCTGATCGTGGCGGCAACCATGAACTATCGGCAAGAGCAGGCAAGAGAGTCATTGAGGTCCTACCGGGTCGCCGACGCGATGATCACCGATTGGTGCACGCTGCCGGGAGAGACGCCTTTGACCTCGCAGTTGGTGGCTCAGGGTTTCAGCGGCGGCGAAGATTTTGTCGGGGTGTTGCTTGAGGGGCGGATGCAAGGAATTGTCACTCGGCGTCAACTGGCGCAAGCGACCCGGGGGTCCTGGTCCTATACGACCCTGGCTCAAGTAATGCGTCCCCTGTCTGACCTGACCGCGGTCGAACCCAATGCGGCCATCTTTGATGTCCTGGAACATATGGACCAGGCGGACCTGGAAAGATCTACGGTGGTGGGTAACGGTATCTTGTTGGGTTTCATCACCCGTACCAATGCCCAGCGATTTGTCAGGTCCCTCAGCCCTTCCAAACTCAGTTTATAGGGTTTGCAGTTATAGGGTATCCAAGCCAGGCTATGCTAGAATGGTGCCAGGAACATTGAGAGGTCTTCTATGGTATCACCAGGGGTTTCACCAGGGACATCACCAGGCACCATATATCTGGACCACGCCGGCACCACCGCGATGGATCCTGAAGTCTTGGAAGCGATGCTGCCTTACTTCAGCCAGCTTTACGGAAATCCTTCCAGCGTACACACCGTAGGGCAGGAAGCCCGTCACGCTCTGGATACCGCCAGAGAGCGGGTCGCCCGGGTGCTCCGCTGCCGTACCAACGAGGTGGTGTTCACCAGCGGGGGCACTGAGGCGGACAATGCGGCGATACACGGCGCCGCCACCGCTCTTCAGGCAACAGGAAACCACATCATCACCTCCAGCGTAGAACACCATGCGGTGCTGCACCCCTGCCAGTACCTGGAAAATATGGGATTTGAGGTTACCTACCTCCCGGTGGACGACTATGGCATGGTTAGCCCGGAAACGGTTTACCACGCCATAACCGATCGCACCACGCTGGTATCGGTGATGTACGGCAATAACGAAATCGGTTCCATCAATCCAATCAGCGAAATAGCCGCGGTCGTAAAGGGGCGCGCCGATGAATTGGAACGGACGATTGTGGTGCACACCGATGCGGTGCAAGCGGCGGGATTCCTCGACCTGAATGTGCGCACTCTGGGTGTGGATATGCTCAGCTTGTCGGGCCATAAATTCTACGGGCCCAAGGGCTCTGGCGTGCTGTTTGTGCGCCGGGGAACGCCCTTCCTACCCTTGATCCTGGGCGGCGGCCAGGAGCGGGAGCGGCGTTCCGGGACTGAGAACATCGCAGGTATAGTGGGGTTGTCGGTGGCTTTGGAACTGGCCGATTCAGCCCGCGAAAGGAGCACCGCGCATTGTGTCGTGTTACGGGACCGGATTATCCAGCGAATCTTGTCTGAAATTCCCGGCGCTCGACTCAATGGTCACCCGACCCACCGGCTGCCCAACAACGTTAATTTTTCCTTTGAAGGGGTGGAAGGCGAGGCGATACTGCTGGGGCTGGACCTGGCCGGGATCGCCGCTTCCAGCGGCAGCGCGTGCAGTTCCGGCTCTTTAGAGCCATCCCACGTGTTATTGGCTTTGGGTCAGACGGCAGAGTTGGCCCGGGGCAGCCTTCGTATTACTCTGGGCAAGGAAAACACCGAGGAAGAGGTCGATTATCTGCTCCGAGTCCTGGTGGACCTGGTGTATCAACTGAGGCAGTTGCCCACGCTTTCCACCGCCGATTAGAAGGCATAATGTGCCAGCGATGAGCAGTTTCACCGGTTCGTGGGTATCGGCCTACGCCAGCCCAGACGAATAATGGATTAGATGAATAATGAATTGGTATCGACCAGCGATGGGTTCGAAGACCAGTAACCTGAGTAACCACAGGTTGCTTCCCCTGATTATTCCGGTAATTATCAGGGTAATTATTAGGGTAATTATTCCGGTGTTTTTGTTGTTATCGCTGGCCTCGGCCGCTTGCTCCGAGGCCTCACCCGCCTTTGGAAAATATTTCCGAGGCAGGACCCTGGACTTGAGCGTAGTCACTTTGGAACGGCTTCCCGAGTTGAGATACGCAACCATTGATACCAATCAGGTCACCCACCACTACCGGATAGCCCCATCCTCTGACGATCTGGAGTTGGTCTTGCTGCGCATAAAAGTGGAAAACCACACCGCCACCAGCGCCATAGTCAATATCGATGGGCAAGCCGCCGAACTGCGGGATTTCCTG
>DASTLM010000168.1:0-8347 GCA_035714945.1 Dehalococcoidia bacterium
CTAAATTAATTTCCTCCCGCAGTTTCTCCCCAGGCCCCTCCCCCTAACAGGTTGATGAAAAGCCCTTTTCGACCATCCCCCGGACCCCCTTCCTGACCAGGAAGGGGGTAGAAATTGTATCTGGGGGACACCCCCAGGCCCCTGCCAAAGGAGCTTCGCCCCTCTGGACTCCCCTTTTCCAGTATCGCCGGGTACTCGCCTGCCCCGACTCTTTGAGTCGCCGGAGTTAGATTCCGCCCTGACTTGCCGGCGGCAAAGTCTAAATTTATTCGGCCGCATCGACCACCACGGTCGAACGTCCGGCCAGCGGGCTGTCCCCCAGCTCCGGGCTTCCGCTGGGTGTCTCCGTCCGATCATCGACGGTGAAAGGGACGGTGGTCCGCACCGGGGGATTCAGGGACATGTTACTGCTGCTGAGCAACTCAGCGGTCAATTCGTACATCCCCTGGGCCAGGTTGTTCAGCGCACCGATGGTGCTGGCCGAGAAGCCCAGTTCGACGCCGTCCAGGGATATTTTGACCTTCCCGCTGCTGGCGCTACTCTCAGAAATGTCGTAGTTAGTCACGCTGGCTGCATAGAGCACCGTCGGTCCGGTTAACGTCGGCGCTGGAGCGTCCAGGGCGATGGCCGGATCGCCCAGGTTGGATTCTCCCATCACTCTCAGCACCCCGATCTGCCCCCGGTTCCGGTGTGAACCGTTGGCGACGGGACAGTAAAAGGAGAAGATCCCCGGCTGATCGAAGACGAACTGGCGGGTCCGCGATTCACCGGGGTTCAGCCGGTCAGCGCGCTCGTCGCTGGCATTCTGGTCTTCGAAATTGCTGAAAAACACGTTATGGGAAAACTCTCCCTGATTGGAAAGGTTTATCGTAATTGTCTGGCCCACCGGGACGACAATCTCCCCGACATCGAAGGTGTAGGCGCTGGCGGTCCCGCCGGTGGCAATCATGGCGATGTCGGTCCCCGGGATATTCCCGCAGGCGGTGTAGACGTCGGGGTCCTGTGCCTGGTGGCTGTTGACGGCAAAAGCCCCGGTTAGCAGGCTGCTTAGGGACACTCCCTCCAGCAAAGTGGCCGAGGTCCCCTGGGAGAAGCTGGTCAAGGGATGTACCACATCCCCCAGATCTTCCCCACACTGGCCGCTATGGACGTGAACCAGGGACGATTCCAATGTGCCCTCGGACAGGGAGGCCCAAATTTCGGTGTTTCCGCCCCGGGGAGTCAACAATGCGACACCGGACTGGCCGGAGGCGTTATCTTCCACCAGGTCTACGGTGATGGTGTCGGCGTTGCGCCCGATATTGCCGCAGGCGCTGTAGACCGAAGGTTCTCCTGCCTGGTGGGAGTTAATGGCGAAGTCGCCGGTCTGCACGCTGTTAAGGGGCGCGTCGACCAAGGTCACGGAAGGCCCGAATCCGCCAACGAAGTTGGCCAGCGGGTGGACTACGTCGCCCAGGGTATTGTTGCCGCACTGGCCAGAATGGATGTGGAACAACTCGCTTTCCATTGCCCCGGGCGACAGGAAGGCGACGACTTCGGTCATTGTGCCGCGAGCGGTCAATGTTGCCAGACCCGATTGTCCGGAGTCGTTCTGCGCGCCCAGAGCGATGGTGACGCTTTCGCTGCTGGTCGGGATGTTGCCACAACTGGTGTAGACCCCTGCATCATCGCTATTATGGGTATTGATGGCGAAGTCACCGGTGCGCAGGCTGGCCACCGCAACATCAATAGTTGTCACGGAAAAGCCCGCGCCATCCACGAAGCTGGTCAGCGGGTGCACCACGCCGCCGAGGGCGTCTCCACATTGGCCAGAGTGGATGTGGACCGCTTCCGTTTCCAGATCTCCCGGAGGCAGATAGAGGATTACTTCGGTCTGGTCGCCTTTGGCGGTCAGGTTGGCCCAGCCGTTCTGACCGGAATCGTTATCCTGGTTCAGCACCACCGTCAGCAAGTCTGCCGGAGCAGTCGCAAACATAGCCATGGCCTCGGCAGGCACCTCCGGCATCGTGGCGTCAGGTATCGCGGTGGGTTCGGGGGCCATCGCGGTGGGTTCGGGAGCCATCGCGGTGGGTTCGGGAGCCATCGCGGTAGGTTCGGGAGCCATTGCGGTGGCCGTTGGCTGGACCGCGGCAGTTGTTTCGGCAACTGGTGGCGCCGTGGTAGCGGTTGGCTGGCTGGTACAAGCGACGGCCAGGCCAGCTAACACCACCGCGAATATGACAACCCAGGACTGGAGCCGTTTGGACACGATCATAAATCCCCCGTCTGCATTTTTTGACCTTGTGCTTGGTCGCCGGTAATTATACGCCTCACGATTCTTGCTGGATTCATAACGTACCCCGAGTTATTGAACGAATTATGGATCATGACGAAAATTACATACAATTGGCAATTGCCTTGACTTCCCGGCTGTCGCTGATCAGAATTTGCCAGATCGCCAGCTCGGTAAATTTTCAGGCGCTAAATTTTCAGGCGCTAAATTTCCAGGCGGTAAATTTCCAGGCATGGTCTAGCATGGTGCAATCAACATCAATATGCCATTGGCATCTCGGGGTGCTAGACTAGCCATGACCTACATTGCCGACCTGCATCTGCACTCGGCCTATGCCTACGCCACCAGCAAAGCCATGACCCTGGAAAATCTAGCCAGGTGGGCCAAGATCAAGGGAATTGATCTGCTGGCCAGCGCCGACTTCACCCATCCGGTCTGGTTTGCCGAGTTGGACCGGAAACTGAAGCCCGATGGCGCCGGTCTGTACCAGTTTGATGGCGTTCACTTCGTGTTGGGGACTGAGGTTAGCTGCGTTTACCAGCAGGGCGGACGCCAGCGGCGAGTCCACGTGCTGCTGTTAGCTCCCGATTTGGAAACTGTTGCCCGGTTAAATCTGGCTTTGGCCGGGCATGGCAACCTGAAGGCCGATGGCCGGCCCACCTTGACCCTGTCTGCCCGGGACCTCACCGCCTTGATCCTGGATATAAGCCCCCAATGCATTGCGCTGCCAGCCCACGCGTGGACTCCCTGGTACGGTGTTTTCGGCTCCAGGTCGGGATTCGACAGTCTGGAGGAGTGCTTTCTGGATCTGGCACCGGCGATTACCGCCATCGAGACCGGTTTATCCAGCGACCCGGCGATGAACTGGGGTGTGCCAGACTTGTTGGACCAGACCATCGTCTCCTTTTCCGATGCCCATTCACTGCCCAAGCTGGCCCGGGAGGTGACCGCCTTTCCCGGGCCGCTAACCTATTCGGGTCTGGTTGATGCCCTCAATCAAAATCGGGTAGCCTACACTGTGGAGTTTTATCCCGAAGCAGGGAAGTATCATTATGACGGCCATCGGAAATGCGGCGTTGGCCAGCCGCCGGAAGAAATCCCCCGCACGGCAAACCCCTGTCCGGTGTGCGGCAAGGCCCTCACTCTGGGGGTCCTGAACCGGACCGCTTCATTGTCCACCGGTTCATTGTCCACCGGTTCATTATCCTATGGTGGGACCGTCGGGATTAGAGGTGTCGATGGGTTCATCCAGTCCCCGGATGGACGACCACCCTTCATCAGACTGGTCCCATTGCAGGAAATCATCGCCCAGGTGCTGGGCCAAAACCCAAGCACCAGAAATGTGCAGACCATTTACTTCCAGATGATTGAGCAGGTGGGCAGCGAAATCGACCTTCTGATCAATGCAACTCATGAGGACTTGGCCAGAGTGTCGGGGGAACGCATTGCCCAGGCCATTGATCAAGTACGCGCCGGGGACATACGGGTGGAACCCGGCTATGATGGGGTATTTGGCAAGGTTTCCCTTGCGCCACCCACTCCGGTTACCAAGGCCCATGGGGCGGTGCCGCCTGAAAGGGGTGAGGTACAATCCCGCCGGTTGTAGATCCGGGTCCCCTCGAGACCCCGGAAGGCCACCGGTTAATTTGAGCAAGTTAACGGAGCAAGGGCGGGGTTTGGGTCCAGCCGAAAGTTCAAAAACTTCCGGGTTAGGGGGGGTCTGGATACAGCGTCCCTGGTACCTCTATGCTACAATTACCCCATTGTGAAGGCGGTAGGTAATAACGTGATGGAGATTGCCCTACGCCGATTGAGGGCCGAGGACATCAACCAGGTTATCGAAATAGAGAAAGAGGCCTTCTCGCCGCTCTGGTTGGGAACTCAGTTCAAGCGTGATCTGAATAACCGTTACGCCCGTTATCTGGTGGCTTATCTGGTCCAGGAGACCGACTCGGATTCTCAGTCCTGGTCGAAGAACCGAATACCAGAAGACTCCTCCCTGTGGAATAGGATGGTCAAAACGGTTCAGGGGGTGGTTAAGCGGGAAGACAACAGCCCCGGCCCCGGCTCCAATCTGGTCGGGTATGTCGGACTGTGGTTTCAGGGCAACGAAGCGCATATTACCGAAATTGCGGTACGCGAGGCGTTGCGGGGGAAGGGCATTGGAGAGTTGCTCCTGATTGGGTCGGTTAGAGCGTCCTTCGAATACGGTTCCGCGGTGGTGACCCTGGAGACCCGGATATCCAACTTTGTGGCCCAACGATTGTACGAGAAGTACGGGTTCAGGACCGCTGGGATTCGAAAGGGATACTACTCGGACAATCGGGAAAATGCGATTATCATGACTACCAGCCCGATTCATGCGGTAGAGTACCGAAAGCGGTTTAGCGAACTGCAGGAAGCATACCAGTCCCGCTGGCGGGAAATTTGCATCGAAGATTAGGTCGGCAAGGTTAGGTCGGCAAGGTCAGGTCGGCATCGAAGGCTGGTTGACGGCCGGAGTGTGCCCGATGCCCAGAATATTCTGTTCCCATCACGATTATTTGGATCCTTGTGTTAGTTGACCGTCCCAATCCCCCTTGATAGAATTACTCAGTTGTTTCCTGTACAGGCAGGGTTATGATAGTTATCGGCCTAACTGGAGGCATTGGTACCGGCAAAAGCGAAGTAGCTCGTATCCTTAAAAGCTTGGGTGCGGCGATCATCAACGCCGATCAGGTGGGCCATCAGGCGTATACTCCTTATACCGAGACCTGGGACGAGGTGGTCAAGGCTTTTGGTGAGGGAATCCTTCAACCCAACGGAGAAATTGACCGGAAGGAATTGGGGGCCCTGGTATTCGCTGACCCGGGCCAGCTGGCCAGGCTAAATCAGATAATGCATCCTCGCATGGCCCGCATGGTGTCAGAGCAGATCGAAAAGCTGCGGGAAGAGGGGGCCTCAGCGGTGGTGGTTGAAGCGGCGGTGCTATTTGAGGCCGGTTGGGATTCTCTGGTGGATGAAGTTTGGACCACTGAGTCCCCGGTGGATGCCGTCGTGGGCCGGCTGATGGCCCGTAACGGCCTCGACCGGGCCGAGGTAGTCCGGCGGGTCAAGTCGCAGATGTCCTCCAAAGCCAGGTCGGCCAGGTCTCAGGTGGTGGTCGACAATTCCACAGATGTAGAGAGTTTGGAAAAAACCGTCCAGTCCCTTTGGGATACTAGAGTTAAAGGAAAAGTTGGGAAAGTATAATGGTTGAAACGGCTGAGCCCCAGTACAAGGAATACGCGATCGAGGAATTTCTGGTTCGCAGCGAACCGTATTATCGTCCGATAGCCGATGAAATGGAAATGTTTGAGGCGGCCTATAGGCAACATATTCCCGTGTTGCTCAAGGGGCCGACGGGCTGCGGCAAGACCCGTTTTGTGGAGTATATGGCCTGGAAGTTGGGTCGCCCGATGACGACCGTGCTCAAGTCGGACCAGGCGGTTCAGCCCCTGAATAAGGGCGAGGTTAGAGTGCCCCTGGTCACCATCGCCTGCCATGAAGACCTCACCGCCAGCGATCTGGTGGGCCGGTATCTGTTGGATGCTGACGGCACGCGCTGGATTGATGGGCCGATGACCCGGGCGGTGAAAACCGGCGCGATCCTGTACCTCGATGAGGTCGTAGAGGCCCGTAAAGACACCACGGTGCTGATTCACCCGCTGACCGACCACCGTCGGATTCTGCCCGTAGAAAAGACCGGGTCAATCATCGAGGCGGACGACCGATTCCTGCTTTGCATTTCCTACAACCCCCACTATCAGAGCGCCCTCAAGGATTTGAAGCACAGTACTCGCCAACGATTCATCTCTCTGGAGTTTGATTATCCGCCGGCCAATGTGGAATGGGAGATCATTGAGAAGGAGAGCGGATGTACTGTGGAACAGGCGGTGTCTCTCGCCAAACTGGGCGAAAAAGTCCGTAACCTGCGAGAGCACGGTCTGGCTGAAGGAGCCAGTACCCGGCTGTTGATTTACGCCGGACGCCTGATGACGGAGGGCATTGCTCCCCGTCGGGCCTGCCAGGTTGCCATCGTTTGGACACTGACCGACGAACCAGAACTCCAACGCAGTATCGAAGAGGTTGTGTCCTCCATATTTGAATAGAGGTTTCGATGGCTCAATCCACCCTCGACCTGGTTAAGCAGGCCCTCAACGGCCGGGTTAACTTCAGCATCACCGAACCCGGCCCGATGCCCGCCGCGATTATGTTGCTGCTGTACCCCAAGGATGGCGAGTACTGCGTGCTCCTCAACAAGCGGTCTCAGGATGTAGAACACCACAAGGGAGAAATCTCCTTTCCCGGGGGCGCCAGAGACCCGGAAGACCGGGATTTTCTCGATACGGCCTTGCGGGAGACCGAGGAAGAGATGGGAATCCGTCGAGCCGATGTCACCGTCTTGGGTCAGTTGGACGACGTGGTGACCCGCACCAACTTTGGGGTCCGGGTCTTTATTGGGACCATACCCTATCCCTACGCCTTTAGTCCCAGTGCAATTGAAATAGCTGAAGTGTTGGAAGTGCCTATTTCGGCGCTGGTCGATCCGGCTAACCTGCGGCACGAAACACGATTGGTGGACGGCCTGGCGACGACGGTCCGTTCCTATGCCTACAACGAGCACCTGGTGTTCGGGGCCACCGCGAAGATCCTCCAGCAATTTCTAGACACTGTGGAGGGTGGATTCACCAAGGAGGGAAACTGATTTGAGCATCGATCCCCGGAACGAAATAGAGGCGGAACTTAACAAGCTCCCTCCTGCGGTTGCGGAAGCCTATAAAGAGGCTGCCGAGGCAATGGAAACATCCTTCAACGAAGAAGAGCTGGGTCTGTGGGCCAGGGAAGGAGCGGGCATCGGTACTCAGACAGTGCGTTCTTGGGAGTCGGCCGTCGAGTATTTCAAGGTTAGCCCCAGCGTGGCTCGTGCCCTGGCCTTCCCATCCTTTATGCAGTGGGCGCGCTGTGGCACCTACCTGGCTCAGGATTCCCCCGCCCTGGCCGTTTCCTTCTTCCGGGCCAGCCCATTGATCGTTGGCAATCTGAGACCCCAATACATTCCCCGCTGGGCGGGTCTGGGCCGCAGCCTGTACAAGGGCACCTGGAAGTCCAGCACCCTGGCGGCCAAATTCTTTGAAGTCAGCCCAGACCTGATTCGTAGCCTGCCCTTCTGGGACGTGGAAGTCTTCGCTTCCCTGATCGAGTCCCTGTCCTACAAATCCTACGATGTGGCGGTTGAATGCCTGGTGCTGGGCCGGGACGTTTTGCCGGCAATGGGGCGGGAGCGGGAAGCTTTCCTGTCCATGTGCCGCGCGCTGACCGAGGGCAGTTGGCGGGAAGTGAAAGCCTGCCTGGAGATTGCCCCCCGGGCCATGCGGCAGATTGATGAGGGACAGACCGGGCGTTTCCTCAAGTTGGGCGAGCGTATGGCCAAGGTGGGCCTGCGGGAAACCTCCCGGTTCCTGTCCGATGGCACTCAGGCCCTGGGGCAGGTTCCGGAAGGTGCGCAGACGCATATCCTGGACCTGTCCGAAGGACTGCTGCTGATCTCTCCTGATGCGGTGCCTCCCTTCCTCAAGAGCCTGAATGGAGTCCTCAACCGGGTTACAATGAGTCAGCTAGACACCTGGTTCGAGCAAGGGGTGCGGCTACTGAAAGAAAATCCGGAGAGTGGCATCGCTTTTTTCAAGGTGGAGTCCAACACTTCGGAAACCCTGCTGGAGACCCTGTCCTCGAGCCTGGAACTGGAGCGGGTCAAGGGCATTGTCCGGCTGTATTGCAGCGCTCTCTCCGGTTCCACCATGGAAGTTATGAGCACTCAGGAGCTGGTCAATAAGAACATCGGCTGGGTGGATGAGGACACCGCATCTACCGACGGGACCAGGGTCTTCCTGCCGCCAATTGTGGACCATTACCCCAATAAGGACGAGAACTTTGCCTGGTTCAAGGTCGTGTCAACTCACCAGGTGGGCCACCTGGAGTTCGGCAGCTTTCGTTTCCTGTTTGACCAACCGGCCCGGGTATTCGAAGAACAACGTCGGCCTCAACTGGAACAGC
>DASTLM010000169.1:0-2906 GCA_035714945.1 Dehalococcoidia bacterium
TAGCGGGGGTCATACTCCGGGACGAATATGGCAATCTGATTTCCGTTAACCGCCATATTAATGCGGCCAATGTGGTTAGCGGCAAAGGTCATGAGACGCTTGGGCACCCAGTAGTCTCCGGTGGCGTTGTAAGTAGAGACCCAAAGCTCTTGAAAGCTCCGCCCCAGAAGCTGGTTGCGGTATCCTGCCGCTACCACGAGCCGGTCTGATTCATCTACCGCTCCGGTGAAAAAAGTCAGGTCGTGAAACTCGTCCAGGTTCTCGCTGGCCCCACCAGCAGCCGAAGTCAGAGGGAATACAATGTCGGGTGTTCTCACCCGCGCCGATGACGATGGGGTAAGGTGAGACGGCATGGTGATGGTACGGTCATCCACCAGGGTTTTCCAGGTAGTGCCATCATCATCGGTCAGCATGATACCGCCCTGACGCCAGGGGTAACCCGAGCCGGTATTTTTCTCCTGCCACAGGAAATAGATCCTTCCGTCCGAGGCGAACAGCATGGTGGACTCGTAGGGCTGGTCTGAACCGTTGACCGGAGAACCGCCCCAGATGTCCCACTCTGCGCCAACCGCGTCCCACTTATAGATGGAATGAGTACCGGCAGCCTCTAGCACAAGATAGAAGTCGCCAGTATTGGGGTTGCGATAGTACCGCCAGTATTGCTGGTCCAGGGCTACGTTGTGGGCCTCGTCAACGATGGTCCCGGTGAGGTCGTTGGCGTTGGGGGTTACCTTGTCCACCCGGGACTCCTCATGGCCCGGCGGAGTCCAGTGTATCAGTCCATCATCATCGACTCCCAGCGCCACGCCTATGTGGTCGGGGTAGTTGGAGTCATAATCCATATCGGTAAATATGCGAGTCTCCTGGGAGACCAGGGACTTATTCAACCGGGCTAGTCTGTATTCAGAAGTCCCGGTCACTTCGCCCACATACACAAAGTCTGCGTTAGACATCAGCGGAGTGTTGAACGCTCCAGGAGCATAAATAGTAAGGCCGTCAAAAGGCGTTGCCGTCTTGGTGATGGTGGGGGTACTGTCGGTATTGGTCACACCGCTCAGGTCAGGCCAGCTACTCCCATAGGCAATCTCCCAGAGAGCGTTGGCGGTGTCGTCTCGCTCAGTGGCATCCAGGGCCTTATCCGCCCACCAGAGGACCGGCCCCATGCGGCCCTCCCAGACCCGCTGGTTCTTGCCGCCGTCAGTGGCAGTACGGCCATCCCATCCCAGGCGGAAAGGTACATCTGAGGCATCGTCCAGCACGGTTAGGGTATCGCTCACCTCTCTCTCGCCCACCTGGAGGGTTACAACGCCGGCGTTCCATGAGACTATGACCGGGACCCAATGGGCAAAGACACCCGGGACGCCTAAAGAGATGCTCTCCGTAGTGGGACCCGCGCCCCCCTGAACCAGAAACTGGATGCTGGTCCCGGCGTTGAGCCGTAGCAGCCACCCGTCCGCGCTAGTGTCCCACCAGGCGGCAATGGCCCGGTCCTTACCGTCCTGACTTAGTGGGTCAATCCACACCAGGGCCGCTATGGAAAAATCGTCAGCAATGCCCTTGAAGGTGATGCCGGAGCTAACATCCACACGATGACCGGCAGCAGTGGATATAGCTGGGTCGAATTTGCCCACGGCGGTGCCGTCGATGAGCGTCTTGCCCCAGAAGCTTGTCTCGACATTCAGCACGCCATCGGCGGCTCCCACGGCGTCGGCAATAGCCGTGCCAGCGCCCTCATCGAAGTTCCAGCGGTGGGTTACGCCTGTAGGAAGTACAGACGGATAGCTGGGGCTGGATACGGCAAGCGCTGTTCCTTCGGCCTCACCCATTAACGTCAACACAACCATGAGAACGGCAATGGTCCCCAGGGCGAGGCGGCGTATTAGATTATTCCTGCGATGCGAGGGGGATTTAGACACCGTTACTCCTTAAAAGATGCCTCTTATGATTCTTCCAGGTCATATTCCCTTCAAACACGGTTCTTTCATAGTCTAGGGAGAAAGGACTAGGCCAAGGATACCACCCTCTGGCGGGGCAAAGCACTGCCAATGAAGGTCAGAGCGCAGATTGTAAACGTGGATGCACTCGTAATCCTCCACCACATGAACTCTGAACTCCACTCCCGATGGGTGGTGAGTTACTTCTTGGGCCTGGCCCGTCATAACAAAGACTCCAGAAGATATTACTATGGCGACAATTATACTAATCAGTACACAAGGCCAATGGCGCTTTAACATTAAGGAGCCTCCCGGGTAATTATTATCGTGTAGGTCTCTGTGCTCAGGTCCACGGCCCTAACCAAGACATTTATGGTATTTTCTCCAACTTCCAGAGGGACTAGTATCAATTCACGGTCCTCACTGAATAGGCCATTGACGGTCAATATAGCGTCAGGGTCATTGAGAACCCCTCTAACGTCCACTGCGTCGATAGAGTTATCAACAGTTGCGGCGTAGCTGGTTGTGGCGGGGTCAAAGGTTGGCGTGAAATCTCCCGGTTCGATGGTGAGCAGTCTTAGTCGGGTATCGCTGGCCAAGACATCCTGGGTAAAGACGACTCCCAGAATCAGGGCGATGATCAACAGGCCGATGTAGCTGTTGGCCGACAGGTTGGCCTGACGCATTAAAGCCTTCTCCCCCTGATGCTCCGGCTTCTAAACTCGCTGCGGGTCCGGTCCCGGGCGCGTACCGGGGTGCCATTGCGAAACTCGCTGGCGGGCCTGAACTGGTCCAGGGGCGGCATGGGTTCTCCTGCCTTTACCCAGGCAAAGTCGCCATTTGGGGCAAGGTACAGGTCATTGGCCCCCCAGGGCTCACGGCGGATTTGCGGCTGACCGGGGCCAAGGCTCAGAATAGTGAAGCTTCGTTTCGTGGGTACTGCCGGCACCGCCTCAATGTCCTTGACGGTCT
>DASTLM010000170.1:0-3967 GCA_035714945.1 Dehalococcoidia bacterium
CCCCAAAGGTATACTCAAGTAAGGTATACTCAAGTCCATCCCCGAATCCCTCACCCGGCAGGTTCTAATTCTGGCACCCGGGAATTGTAATGACTGACTACACCTCCTACCAGCACCTGCTGGTCGACCTGCAAGATGGCATTGCCCTGGTCACCATGAACCGCCCAGAGTGCCTGAACGCCACCAACTTCCGGCTGCACCAGGAATTGGGCCGCATCTGGCTGGACCTGGCCGACGACCCGGCGGTCCGGGTGGCGGTAATCACCGGCGCGGGCAACGCCTTCTCCGCCGGCGGCGACTTCGAGATGATCGAGCGGGCCCTGGGAGACCCGGAAATCATCGCCCGCACCACCAGAGAGGCCAGCGCCATCGTCTACAACCTGCTGAACCTGGACAAACCGGTGGTCTCGGCCATCAATGGCGTGGCGGTGGGTGCCGGGCTGGCGGTGGCGCTGCTGGCGGACATATCCATCGCCGCCGAAAATGCCCGCATCACCGACGGTCACATCCGGCTGGGTGTGGCCGCGGGGGACCACGCCGCCATGATCTGGCCCCTGCTCTGCGGCATGGCCCGGGCGAAATACTACTTGCTGACCTGCGATTTCCTGGACGGCAAAGAGGCCGAACGCATCGGCCTGGTCAGCCAGGCCGTGCCCCGGGATCAATTGATGCCCCGGGCGATGGAGGTCGCCCGCCAGCTGGCCGATGGTCCGCAATTGGCCATCCGGTTCACCAAACGCGCCCTGAACCAGTGGCTGCGGCAGGCGGGACACACCTCCTTTGACTATTCCCTGCTGGCCGAGGCCCTGGGGTTCTTCGGCGAAGACGTGAAAGAGGGGCTGGCGGCGGTACGGGAAAAACGGCCGCCCAGGTTCCCATCAGCCATGTAATCTCTACCCTGTAATCTCTACCCTGTAATCTCTAATATCCGGTAATCTCTAATATCCGGTAATCTCTAACCGGGTGCTGAAAAAGGGGAGTCCAGAGGGGCTTCACCCCTCTGGCAGGGGTCTGGGGGTGTCCCCCAGATACAATTTTTACCCCTTCCTGGTCAGGAAGGGGTGGGGGGATGGTCGAAATGGGTTTTGCATCAACCTGCTAATATAATGGTGTAAACTGCGTCGGAAGCAAATTCACGGGAAGCAAATTCACGACCAATTCGGTTATTCAGGAGCAAGAATTATGCCCAACAAAAAAGGGACCGGCCTGCTGATGGTCTGGGTGGATGTGCCCGCCGAGCAGGAAGCGGAATTCAACCGCTGGTATAACGAAGAGCACCTTCCGGAATTGCTGACCGTCCCCGGGGTGCTAAACGCCGCCCGATATGAAGCGTTCAAGAGCGGCCCCAAACACCTGGCCTGCTACGAACTGGAAAACCCTTCAGTAGTGGGCAGCGACGCCTGGAAGAAGCGCACCCCCAGCGAATGGGCGCGGCGAATCGGCCCCCGCATCATCGGCAAAAACATGATCAACAACGTCTATGAGATGGTACACCCCAAAGCACTAACTCCGGACATCGCTCAGTCGGAAATGGCCCCGGCTTTGCAGATCGGCCGGATGGACCCGGTGGCGGGACACGCGGATGAATGGAACAATTGGTACAGCACCGTGTATGTTCCCAACTATGAGAAAGTACCGGGTTGCATCCGCGGACGCCGCTGGAAATGCGTCACCGGCGCGCCTTCCTACGCAGTGGTCTACGAATTTGAGCACGAGCGCGTCTCGGAAAGCGCCGACTGGGAAGCCCAGCGGGATATCAACCCGGACAATCCCCGCATGCGCAACCTGATGAAGCACGCTCCTGGCTCGCCCGGGGTTTGGCGCAAGACCTTCCAACTTCAGGTCCGGTAAATAGGTGACTACGGACCTGTCCACCGGAGAGACCTCGGACGAAATCTCGAGCCGGTTACGGGACATAACCTCCAGGGAATTTGGCATATCTCACAGTACTATTTCCCTGGAAGAATCACCGGAAGGGTGTATGGAAGACCACCACATCGAACACCCGGCCGGGTTGCGGCTGGCCGCCGGGCGTCAGACCCACCAGAATTGACCGGGAACGTAACGTGGAACGTATCATGGAACGTACTATGGAACGTACTATGGAACGTACTATGGAACGTACCATGATGCTAACCGACCCAGGCCAGATCTGGGGGGATTACTGACCGATGCCCCACCTGTGTTCGCCGGCCCGGAGTTCCAATCCCCGGTTCGCCAATCGTCGGGTCACCAGTTTATGGAAAATCCTGCCCGGGATTTTTCTGGTCCTGGTGGCGGCCTGGGCTCCCGGATTTACCGAAGCCCAGCAGACCGGGGCGCGGCCTTACTATGTAGAGGCCGGAGGATATCATATTGGCGTGTTATCCAATCCTTCCCGATTATCCCTGGGCACCATTGACTACATCGTAACTCTGAACGACCCCCTTACCGCCGAGCCCATATCCGGCGCCAGGGTGCTGATTCGATCGGTCAAGGCCGAAGGGGACGGGCAAAAGGGTTGGGCCAATGCGCTGAACACGCCCGACCATCCGGACCGCTACACCGCGCGAGTCCAGCTGGATGAAGCCGGGGTATGGAAAATGAGCGTTGAGATATCCGGTGCCCGGGGCCACGTAGAGGTGGAGGCACCCTCTCAAGTTGTGCCCCAACCAAGAGAGACCCGGGCCGGCGGCCTGGTTTTCTTCGGGGTATTTGCCGCTCTGGGTGTGGGCCTGATATACGCAGTTTGGACCATCCGTCATACTCAGAAGCTGCGAAACGCCGCCCGTGAAAGCTAAATTCTGGTCGATGGCCGCGCTGGTATCCATATCTACCGGCGCCTTCCTGTTGCCAGCTTCGGTGGCCCATGCCCACGTGGTGGTAAAACCGGGGGACAATTTGCTGGCCGCCTGGAACGCCAATCCTCTGCCCAGCCTGGCCCTGTTTCTGGTGGCCTACCTGTATATCAACGGGCTGAGCCGCTGGCCCCAGCCCAGCCATCCGATCAGCCGCTGGCAGAAAGCCTCCTTTTTTGCCGGGCTTCTGGCAATCTTCCTGGCCTTGCAGTCCCCCATCGACTCGTTGTCCGCCCACCAGTTTTCCATCCACCAGGTGCAGCACCTGCTGCTTAGAATGGCCGGCCCGCTGTTGGTATTGGGCGGCGCGCCGCTGACACCCATGCTGCGCGGCCTGCCGCCGTGGGCCTTGCGGGGCATGGTCCGGCCGGTGGTTGGAAACCGGACCGCCCGCCGGTCCTACGACTGGTTGACCAATCCCGTGGTAACCACCTTCATCTTCCTGGGAACGCTTTACCTCTGGCAGGTACCCGATCTGCACAATCTGGCAATCCGCCACGATTCGGTGCACGAGCTGATGCACGTCACCATGGCGCTGTCCGGGTTCCTTTTCTGGTGGCTGGTTATCGACCCCATGCCCCATCGTTCCCGGTTGCATTACGGACTGAGGATCCTCTACCTGGGGCTGATCGTAATACCCAACACGCTGTTGGGAGCGGGCATTGTCTTCAACGGGAATTTGCTTTACGAGTCCTACTACGACTTTCCCCAGCCGCTGAGCATGGCCCAGTTGACCGACCAGCAAATTGGGGGCTTGCTGTTGTGGGTGATCGGCGACATGATGAGCATTCTGGCCGCTGGAGTGGTGATGATCCTGTGGTACCAGCAGGAACAGGCCCGGGAGGAATCCTGGGACGCCGCCCCAGACTAGCGCCAAACATCAGCGGACTTGCTTACTCGCCAGCTTGACCTCAATTACCTTACAATCGTAGGATAAAGCAATCTCACATTTCCAAGGCATTCTCTCAGGCAGATGGCACCGGAGGAACCAGGTGGACCGTCATAAAGGTCGTCCAGAGCCAAAGTTCGACTGGTTTATACCCATTGACGGCGATGGCCGTCGGGCCGGCACCGTCGCCGCGGAACGACCGCCCACCTTCGACTATTTGCGAAAAGTCGTACAGACCGCC
>DASTLM010000171.1:0-2692 GCA_035714945.1 Dehalococcoidia bacterium
TCGGCCTTCGATCTGCCCCAGGACCTGGCCGAGGCGCAAGCCACCGGCACTCGGAAGGAGCTGGTGAGTCAGCTGTGCAAAATGGACCTGCTGGTGCTGGAAGACCTGGGGATGCGGCGCTTGCCTCCCACGGCGGCAGAAGACCTGCTGGAAGTGTTCGTGCGTCGGTACCAGAAAGGCTCCATCATCCTGACCACCAACCGTCCCTTGGAAGACTGGGGCCAGGTGCTGGGCGATACCGCCACCGCCGGCGCCATCCTCGACCGGTTCCTGCATCACGCCGAGGTGGTACGCCTGCAGGGGAGAAGCTACCGGATGCAGAACCGTCGAGAATTACAGGCCAAAGGTCAGGAGACATTGACCCAGGCCGGCCAATGACATACTCTATTCCTACCTTCAGTGGCCGCCTTTAACCCGTCCACGACTGGCCGCATTTAACTGTCCAGTGACAGTTTCACTTGTCCCACCAGTCGAAGAACTGAACCGTGGCTAAGATTCCGGTTGCCCGGACAAGCTCGGATTCCTCTTCCGTTTCTGGAGGGTGCCCAAGAATTTTCCACACGATCCATATGCCCACAGCATCCGAAACCACAAAGCTCGGATCGTGTCCTGCCGCGTTCAGACGGTCAAACTCGAAATCAAACAACCCTTTGCAATCCTCAAAGCCACGTATGCCATCTCGGTTCCAATCATTCAGGTGCTTGGCAACTACCTCCATCAACTTCTCTTCGCGAGTATCCCCCAGTCCCAGTTTAGGCATCATGACGAAATAAGTGGATCAATTATGAGTTTTTGTCGAGGCATGATGGTGTAGTTCCACTCGCCATGGAACGAGTCGCGCGTGAGATAGACGTCACTCAGTTGATCGTCGGAGACCTGCCGGTGGGTGGGATAGTGGGCAGTGTCCAGGGCGGCTTGGACGCGCAGGCCGGCACGTGTGGTGGTGTTTTCAAGCAGGTTGACTACGACCTCATGGCTGACCAGGGGACGGCCGCGCCAGTTCTGGGTGATGTGTGAGAACAGGCGGTGCTCGATCTTGTTCCACTTGCTGGTGCCCGGGGGAAAGTGACAGACGCTGACCCGCAAGCCGGTCTCATCGGCGAAGCGCTGCAAAGCCACCTTCCATAAACGGCCCCGGCTGCTGTTGCTGCCGCCGCCATCGGCCGTAATCAGGAGGTCGGTGGCGTCAGGATAGGTGGCAGCGCCCATCTGTCGCCACCACTGCTGTATCGTCGCGACCGCAAACTCCGCGGTGTCGTGGTCGGTGCCGACGCTGACCCAGCCTTCGTTCTGCCCCACATCGTAGACCCCGTAGGGAATCGCTTTGCCCTCCGCCTGGCTGGGGAAGTCGTGGGTTGCCACCCGCTCCGGTTGCCCCTTGGGCTGCCACTCCTGCCCCGCATTCTTGAAGCTGCCCACCAATTCCTTCTTCTTGGTATCCACCGATACCACCGGCTGCCCTTGTTCCTGAAAGTTCAGTGCCAGCTGATGAATGTGCTCGAATTGAGCATTGCGGTCTGGGTGGGCGCTCCCTTCCTCGGTCTTGCGGTTGGCCTGCAAGCTGTAGCCCTGCTGGTGCAGCAAATCCCCCACCTTCCGCGCACTCACTCGATGGCCCTGCCGCCCCAACTCCTCAGCGAGCTTGCTCAGGCTCTTGCAGGTCCAGCGCAGCCCCGACTGCGGGTCTCCCCGGGTCGTCGGGTCCACCAGTGCTTCAAGGTCCCGGAGCAACGTTGGGTCCTGCTCGGTCAGCGGTCTCCGTCCACCACCGGGGCGCCGCTGCCGTCTTGCCCCAAGTTGTGGCTCCACCCCGCCGGCCAACTCTGCCATCCCACGAGAGATGGTCCCGCGTCCCGCCCGAGCCGCTCTCGCGACCGCCGAGACGCCGCCACGCCCCAGGAATTGGGCCACCGCCGCCCCCACCAAGCGCCACTCCCGTTCTCCCAGCACCGGCCGCAACTGTGTGAACAGCTCCCTAATACCCGCGTTCGTGATCGTCTGCATGGACCAAATTATGGCACTTCATCACTGAATATTGCATCACTTATTTGGTCATGGCTCCTTAGCTAGACTTTGTAAAAAATTTTAGAAAAGTAAAAAGACAGTGTAAGCTAACCAGGGCTAACTTCCACGAAAGGCCAAGTTATGCTTACACTGCCCGCTGCCATTATACCGATACTCACACCTTTTGCGACGATATTTCAGCGCCGGACCTGGCTGAAGGTCCAAGTGCTGCTGATGGGAGTAATTCTGACACCTGGTAAGCGAACCCTAATGTCGGCGCTGCGTGTAATGGGCCTGAGCCGTGATGGGACCTTTGGCAGGTACCACCAGGTCCTCAACCGCGCTAGCTGGTCGTCGTTGAAGCTGAGCCAGGTGTTGCTGAACCTGCTGCTTCGCTACCTGGCCTCGGCAGACGGACCTCTGGTGTTCGGCATTGACGAGACCCTGGAGCGTCGACGGGGCCAGCGGATTTCGGCCAAAGGCATCTACCGCGATGCGGTGCGCTCCAGCAAGAGTCACTTCGTCAAGGCCAGCGGCCTGCGCTGGATCAGTCTGATGTGCCTGGCCTACATCCCCTGGGCACAACCGGTCTGGGCGCTGCCCGTGTTGACCGCCCTCGCAGCGTTACTATCAGTGCCTGGGCCGGGCCCATCAGAGGCTTACGGACCGGGAATGCCAGATGATTATT
>DASTLM010000172.1:0-4737 GCA_035714945.1 Dehalococcoidia bacterium
GGTGTTCGGATACTCAAAACGTCCCCGGGTTCAACATCGAAGGTCTCCTTGCCGGCTAGCTGTATCTCTTCGTACCCACCCTTGAGCAGTACATTCTCTCCGGGGTGGCCGTGATGGCCGCCCTGGATACCCGGCGGGGCCAGCTTGCGCCGCTCCGAAAGGACGGTCACTCGGGCAGGACTGAGAAACTCAACATCGCGCACCAGCCCGTCCCCGCCCCGGTATTGGCCGTCGCCGCCCGACCCCCGGCGCAATGCGTAGCGCTTCAGCCGCATCGGAAAGGCGAACTCCAGAGCTTCGATCGGCGTATTCATGGTGTTGGTCATGTGGGTGTGGATGCCGGAGACGCCGTCCCGGCCGGGCCGAGCTCCCATGCCACCGCCGATGGTCTCATAATAGACGAAGGGTTGGTCGCGGACCAGGTCGTGCCCGCCGATGAGCAGGTTGTTCATGGTGCCCTGGCTGGCGGCCGGCATCCGGTCCGGCAACGCCTGGGCCAGCGCGGCAAACAGCACATCGGTGATGCGCTGCGAGGTCTCCACATTGCCCCCGGCGACACCGTGCTGAGGCTGGGGGTTCACCAGGCTTCCCCGGGGCGCGATGATCTCCACCGGGCGGAGACAGCCCTGGTTGGCCGGGGCGTCATCGCCCACGATGCACCGTATCGCGTACAGCGACGCCGACACGGTCACGGCCTGGGGGGCGTTGATGCAACCAGGCCGTTGGGCCGACGTGCCGGTAAAGTCGATGCACAGATGGTCGCCAGACACCGTAATCGTCACGGCGATGGGCACCGGCTCCTGGGTCAGGCCATCGTCATCCATGTAGTCCAGGACGTGATAGGAACCGTCGGGAATCCGTTGAATGGCCTGCCGGGTCATTCGCTCCGAGTAGTCCAGCAGGGCGGCCATGTGCTCCAGGGTCTGGTCGATGCTGTACCGCCGGACGACTTCTTGCAACCGCTTTTCACCCACCCTGATCGACGCAATCTGAGCGGCCAGGTCGCCTTTGCGCTCGTCGGGAGTGCGCGAGTTGCGGCAGATAATCTGGATCACTTCCTGGTTGATCCGGCCGCCGCGCGCCAGCTTGATGGGCGGCAGGATCAGGCCCTCCTGGTACAGCTCGGTGGACAGGGGCATTGATCCCGGGGTCATGCCCCCTACATCGGCGTGATGCCCCCGGTTTGATACAAAACCGACCAGACGCCTGCCGGTAGCTGACTCAGAATAAACCGGGGCCACCAGGGTGATGTCCGGGAGATGGGTGCCGCCCAGATAGGGATCATTGAGGACCACCATATCGCCGGGTCTCAGCGCCTCGGGGAAGGTTTCCAGAGCGGCGCGCACCGAGGCAGGCATGGCACCCAGGTGTACCGGCTGATGGGCGGCCTGGGCTACCATCTGCCCGGCCGGATCGAAAATGGCGCAGGAGAAGTCCCGGCGTTCCTTGATGTTGGGCGAGTAGGCGGTCCTTTGCAAGGCCACGCCCATCTCTTCCGACACCGAAATGAAAATGCTCTTGAAGACTTCCAGGCTGATGGGGTCAACCGCCATTGGTCACTCCTTCAGGGCATGAGTTTATTCCCCCTTCCTGGCCAGGAAGGGGGATAGGGAGAGGGTCGAATGCGATGCTACAACCCTCCCAGCAAGTCCTGGCCTTTTTCGGACTCTCGAGGACTCACCAGCATGAAATACTCGGTGCTCATATACTCCCGCACCTTCTCCGCGGGTAACCGGGCAAAGGGGCCGCTGGCACTCATCTGGGTCTGATGGCAATTGAGCGACGCGATTTTGGTCGCGACATGCTGGCTGACATCCAGGGTGGTGGTGACTTCCTCATCGGGCGTCCCGATGGAATCCACGTCCAGACTGGCGAAGGGCGGCGTGATTCCCTGGTCCAGCATTTCCTGCCACATTCGCCGGAAGTTGCTGCGGGGGAAGCAGACGTAGTACAGGAGGCCCGGCGACCAGGCTTGAGCCGGGAAAGCGGCGGCATTTCCGGCCAGCGAAACCGCGCCGGTGGCGTGGCGGCAGACCGCCTGGTGATCCGGATGGCCGTACCCGCCGAAGGGGTCATGGGTAATGACAATGTTGGGACGTATTTCATGGATGACCGCCACCAATCGTCCGACCACCTGGTCCGGTGGCGCCTGATGCAGCGATTTGGGATGGTGGTTGTCCTCAGTGCCCGCCATGCCCGAGTCCCGATAGTTCAGGAACCGGACGTCCGGGACGCCGGTCACCTGCATCGCCCGGCGCAGCTCTTCCTGCCGCACCTGGTACAGGTTTTCCGGCGTGGCCAGGGCCGGGTCGCTGATCTCGCCCACATCCCCGTTGGTGGCGCAGATCAGCGTGACCCGCGCCCCTCGGGACACCAGCAGCGCCAGCGTGCCGCCGCTGCCGAAGCCCTCGTCGTCGGGGTGGGCAAAGGCGGCCAGTACCGTCAGGTGGGACAGGTCCTGGCTGGGTATGGCCATGATTCTAGCTGCTCCTTTCCACCAGGCGGCCATTCAAGTACTTATGTAGAACGCTGGCCATCAAGGATTGGTAAGGGATACCCTCTTCCAGGGCCCGCTTTTGGAGTGAATCCAGGTCTTTCCTGGAGATTCGGATGTTAACCCGCGCGTCTTTCTTGAAAGTCTCCCGCGCATACTGGCGGTAGCGTTCCAGTTCTTCGGGTGTTTTGGCTATCGCACGCCACTCATCCCGCTCATATGACTCCACGATTCCGCGTTCTTCTGAATCGAGTTTAGGCATACTAGATCCTCCCTCTCAAATAGGTGTTGGTTGCCTTACGACTTGGAATAATTGTTTTCAAAAAGACTTCATGCTCTTCCTCTACAAAGGGAACCAGATGGGCATATCCATTGATATCGACAATGAAAATCCTCTGTCCGGGGTAGCGGTCATGATTAGGGTGTTCCAGAATATCCAGAACATCACCACGTTCTATTTGAAACACCACTGCCTCAAACGATAGCCCGCGCTCCTGCTTGAGCATATCGTTTTTTTCTGCGTTCCATGAGAAATGCTTCACTGTCTAAGATTAGCACGTTGTGTGCCGTTTGGATATAAAGCGGAAAGGATGGGATTTTCAGTTCCTAACCGCTCCTTATCGGCTCCAGCACCAGATTTCCGTAGGGGTCAACTGCTCCGCCCCAACCGGGCGGCACAACGATGGTGGTATCCAATTGCAGCAGCAAGGCCGGGCCCTGGACCCGGTTGCCCGACCCCAGCTTATCTCTATCGTACAGGCTGCTGGGTAAGGTGCCGCCGGCGAATACCACCGGCACCTGGTCCAGCAAAGCGGGGGATGCGTCGGGCGGGCCGGCAAACTGCGGGGTGATGGCAGGTTTGGACACTGCCAGTTCCAGTTTCAGCCGGAGATTCACGATCTCGACCGGCTCGCTCCGGTCGGCATAACCAAACCGCTGCCGGTGGGCCCGGAAAAAGCGGTTGGCAATGGTCCGTCGCAGGTCGCCGCGGAGACTGAGGCTGGGACAATCGATGGTCAGTTCGAAGGACTGGCCCACGTAGCGCACATCCAGAAAACGTCGAGACCTCATCCGCCCCACCGGCAGGCCCTCCGGTTCCAGTTCCGCCCTGGCCTGGTGTTCCATGCCGTGAAACTCCTCCTCCAGGCGGTCCTGGTCCAGGTCATCGCCTCTCAGCATCACCGTACGCGAGTAGTCCTTGACCACGTCGGCGATGGCCACGCCCAGGGCGGACAATATGCCGGGACGCGTCGGGACCAGTATCCGGGGGATACCCAATTCCTGGGCCAACTCGCAGCAGTGCATTGGCCCGGCGCCGCCAAAGGGCACCAGGGTGAAACGGCGAGGGTCATACCCCCGCTCCAGGGATATCGCCCGGATCGCCCGCTCCATGTTGGCATTGACCACGCGAATAATCCCCAGGGCAGTCTGCTCCAGGCTGGCGCTGATCTGCGACGCCAGGCCGGCCATCAATTCCTGGGAGCGGGGCCGGTCGAGACGCATACGGCCGCCCAGGAACCGGTCGGCCTGCAGCCGTCCCAGGACCAGGTTGGCGTCGGTGACCGTAATCAGGTCCCCTTTACCGTAACATGCCGGACCGGGGTCGGCACCGGCGGACTGAGGCCCGACCACCAGGGCGCCTCCGGCATCAACGCGAGCGATGGAACCGCCGCCGGCCCCAACCGTATGGATGTCAATCATCGGCACGCTGATGGGGTAGCCGCCCAGGGTGGCTGACGTGGTCTCTTTGATGCGACCGGGACACAGGGATACGTCGGTGGAGGTACCGCCCATGTCCAGCGTGATAATGTCCGGGAATCCGGCCTGCATCCCGGTGTGGAACGCCCCCACCACACCCCCTGCTGGACCGCTCAGAATGGTGCGCACCGGCTGCTCCGAGGCCAGCCGGGCGGTGATGCTGCCGCCGGAGGACTGCATGATACGCAGTCCCTGGCCCAGGGACTGCTCCAGTTCTCCCAGATAGCGGGCCATCAGCGGCCCCACGTAAGAGTTGACCACCACCGTGCTGGTGCGCTCGTACTCGCGGAATTCGGGCAAGACCCTGCTGGACAGGGAAATAAACGGAGGGGCGGGCAGCCTTTGCAGGGCTTGGAGCACCATCTCTTCATGGGCCGAATTAAGGAAGGAGAAGAGGAAACAGACCGCAACGCCATCGATATTGGAACCGGCAATCAGCGACACCAGAGCGTCAATGGCCTGGGGGGTCAGGTCCCCCAGGATCG
>DASTLM010000173.1:0-2756 GCA_035714945.1 Dehalococcoidia bacterium
AGGAGCAATTTACTACCAGACTGCCTCTCCCGTCTGGCAGCAGCTGAATCAAGTGGCAGCGGTTTTTGAGTATGAGGTAGACGCCGATGGCAACACGGTAGGCCGGATCTGGGAGTGGAAGTAAGCATCCCGGTTGCCGCACTGCGACCTGGGCCAGGCTAGATTGTCGCCGGAGCGAAACTCCCGCTAACCGTGAATTCAGTTCCCATACTTCTTCCCCAGTTGATCGAGGCCAGCCCGCCCCAGATCATCGGGACCCATAACCACGTGGAACTCTACGCTGGCATTGAAGGTGAGGAAGAAGGGTTCAGCGATGGCCGGAACCTTCGAAGGATCGGCGACATCGACGATCAAGATGCCACCCCGTTTCCCACCCCGTTCCGAGAAGTAAACGGCCTCCGGCTTGAGGTCTTCTAGAATCTGTTGGATTTTCTGGCCAGCGGTCCCGTTCCTGACCAGGGTATTAAATGGCTCCAGGGGGAAGCTAAGGTCTACCAGCATTCTCATGGACACTCACTCATTTTCTGGATGACCAGGACTATAGCAGCTTCGACTCCCCGGCACAACCTGCCCCGGCCGGGGCCGGCAGTTGACAATTGCGGCAGGCGGTTCTATAGTCCAGTGCATTCTCTCGTGGCCCCCGGTCTCCGGGGGTCTGGCCTGATCTGGGAAATCAAGGATTATGTCGAGGAAAGTCGATGCCAACAAAGTTGCCAATGAAACTGTATATCCGAGCGCTCACTGTTGTTTTTCTGGCCCTGATTGGGCTTGGGATTAAGTTGTAGCAGCGCAGCCATACCTACCGCAGCGCCTCCACCGGCCGACACTCCGGCGCCAGAGGCCAGTCCCGGTGCGGATCTGCCGACCCCGGTGCCTTCGGCGACTCCCGTCCCAACGGTCGCTCCTACCGTAACCCCTCCCGCTACTCAGCTCGAGTCGGCGCGAGATAGCATCACCCTGGTTATGCCGGAAGATCCGGCGCAGCTTAATCCGCTCCAGTCGATCGGGGCATCGACCAACGCCTACGTCACCCAGGACAACGTTGCCGAGCCCCTTACCTGGCAGTCGGGGGATGACCAGCGCATTGTGCCAACCTCGGCCACCGAGAGTTGGGAGCAGATGGGGCCCAACCAGTGGCGGTTCCAGTTGCGCCAGGGCGTCAAGTTCAGCAATGGCGAAGCCTATAACGCTGAGGCCGCAGTCCCCAGCCCGGAATTTCTGGGCGATGGTACCAACAACAACTCCAGCTTCCCGTACACCAGCGGGTTTCATCCCGTGGCAGTAGATGAGTTCACGTTAGACATAATGTGCGACAATGCCTGCCCCATCTTTCCCAACACCGCCTTTTTCACGGGGATCCAGGCACCGGGATACCTGGCTGAAAATCCGACGGCGGATTCCCGGGCCCGCACGGTCATTGGATTCGGCCCCTACGTGCTGACGGAGTGGAATGCCGGCGTATCCATCATCCAGGAAGCTTGCGAAGACTTCGTCCCGGTGGGTGACCATTACGAATTCCAGGAGCCATTGATCAAGGACGTGACCTGGGTCTTGGCGGGGAGAACCCACCGTGATGGTCGCCATGGTCAAGACACAAGAGGCTGACCTGGCCTGGGATGTGAGCGTTGATGCGGCCGAAGATTTGTCCGAGGACATGATCGCTTTTGGCAGCTCAGCCGAAGTGTACGCCTTCAGCGCAGATACTTTGTGGCATCGGCAATACATTAAACCAGGTACTTACCGACAGCGGGCGTGACCCGGCCAGTGCCATACCCACTCCCGAGGACTTCCAGCAAGCCATCGACCGGGGGGAGTTGTGTCCGCGGGGGGCTATGATGGAGAATGAGCCGTCCAACGAGACCCTGGACTTTAGACGTCAGGCCAACTGGTACATGAACTGCACCTTTGTGCGCTCTACGGTGTGCGACCCCTCGCCGGGCGGCATCCAGGAAATGCTGCCCCTGGCAACAGCTGCGGGCGGCGACGAGCGTCAGATGCGGATGCAGCAACTGGCGGATATCATGCACAACGACTCCCTGTTCATTTTCGCTTTCAAGCTGCCCCTGGTGTATGCCAAGGACCCCAAGTTGGAGTGCCACCCGAGATTTGATGGCCGTTTACGCTTGAATCACATGTGGTTCAGGCCGTAGCACCAGCGGCTGGCGGCCTGAGCCAGACATAAGGAAGGAGCGGGCAGATTGCCCGCTCCCGATTCGCCCGACCGGAAATGCTAGCTGAGCTTCTCTCATCTTACGGGAGAAGCTCAGTACGAGAGAAGCTCAGCTTGATATTGGGGATTCCTTAGCCGGAAACCGGTCTAGGTTGTGGCATACATCGGCACCCAGTTTCCGGCGACAACCATCGCGTTGTCGTGGTGGCTGGTCCGGTCGTTAAGGGTATTTCCGGACCCCTCGTTAGCGGGCCAGTATCCGATCAGGCCCGGCTCGGTCCCGCTCAGGGGCTTCCCCATATTGGCGCGAATTTCGGCTTCGCTGAGCGCCCGGTCCCACAGCCGGATATCATTGACCGCGCCTTTGAACCATCGCTGGTTCCAGGCCGGGTTGGCATTCTTCCCGAACATCAACGACCCGGAGTATTGGGTGATGGGTCCGGAGATTCTGGTCGAATACTGCAGGTAGCCATTCTCGTAAAGGCTGATGGTCTGCCCGTCGAAGGTGCCGGTGAGGTAATACCACAGCCCGGGCTGCAACTTTCGGGCGGTCGAGGGGTCCGAAGGTTGGGCGTAGTAGTGGACT
>DASTLM010000174.1:0-3903 GCA_035714945.1 Dehalococcoidia bacterium
TTCTCCGTGTCCCTTCGTGGTGAACCGGTCGAAGCATAAGCGGACGGATCCCGGCCGCCTGTCCCAAGGCTTGGGACGGAGGGAGTCCGGCTCCCTGGTACCAGGTTGCCCCAACTGTCACCGTGAACTGGGATGGCCGGAATCGCCGGGCCATCAGGGTTCCCATCGATGTGGTAGTATGCTAGAATGCCTCAGCCTTCCCATTCAATTGTGGACTTACCCCCGCTTGACCCGGCTCATAAGTACACGGCTTGAGCGAAGGCACGTGTTGGCGAGAAAATAATACCTAGATGATAAAAGCAGTATTCTTCGATTTCTACAACACCCTGGTGAAATTCTGGCCTCCCCTTGAACAGATCCAGCAGTCGGCATGTCAGGAATTTGGGCTGAACATTTCGGAAGAAGGCGCTAAACATGGCTACGCCGTCGCTGATGTTTATTTCAATCTAGAGAACGAAAACCGACCGCTAGGTCTGCGTACTGATGAAGACCGTCTGGAATTTTTTACCAGCTACGAACAGTTGATTCTAGACACCGCTGGTCTTTCGGTCAGCCCAGACCTGGCCAAAAGAATCTGGAAAATGGCGGCGTCGGTGCCCAAAGAGTTTATGGTCTTTGATGATACCATGGCTGCGCTGGCAGATTTACACGACCGCGGCTACCAGTTGGGCATTATCTCCAATCTGCGAAGTGATATGCGCCAGATCTGCCGGCATCTGGGTATTGGCCAATACGTGGACTTCGTGGTCAACTCGGCAGAGGCCGGTTCAGAAAAGCCCAGCGCTCGCATATTCCAGGCCGCTCTGGAGCGAGCCAGGGTCGCGCCTCACCAGGCAGTACACGTGGGCGACCAGCACCGGTCCGATGTATTGGGCGCGCGGCGGGTGGGGATCCATCCCGTGTTGATTGACCGGGGTAGTTACCATTCCGATGTAAACGACTGCACCCGAATCGCCACTTTGAGTGAGCTAGCCTCAGTGCTGGCCTCTGCTCCCCAATCGCTGCTGCCGGCTAAACACCGCCGCATACCCCAACTGCTCGACCAGGTTGAAGAGTAGACGCTTACCGTCTTGACGGCCCCGCCGAGTCCCACATTGGTACTCGTAACCAGCTGAACTGTGCTTCTCCCAGCTTGCTGCTAGCCCGTCCGGCCGGAGAAACACCCTGCTGGGCATGTGGGTTGCCACCCTTAATATTCCAGCCAACCAGACCCAAAATATACGCATGCCATCGGAAATCCAAATACCTCACGTTCCCCTGGAAAGCCTAAACCGGTCACAACATGGTGCCCTGCCGGCCGGAAGCTAATGTTGTCTCCGGCTTACAATTCCAGACCAGATGACCAGACTGCGTCCGGCGGCAATCCGGGCGTGCGGACCGTTCGTCTGGTTTCCTCCAGGCTCCACGACAGCCAGTTGGACCATACCATCCAGATCGCCAAATGCTTCTCCCGGCGGACTGCCCACGATTTCAATAATATCATCGCGGTGATGCAGGGTTTCGCGTCAATTTTGCAGAATCGATTGAAGGATGATAAAGTCACCTGTGACATGGCCGGGCAGATTGTGGCCTCAGCCGATGAGGCGCTAAAGCTGACTGCCTGGCTTTCCGCTTTTGCTAACAACAACCCGGTTGAGTCGACCCAGGTGGATTTGAGCGCTGTGATCGACGAATTTCTGGCCAAGTCCAGAGCCGAATCCCCCGCCACGGTTCAGGTTCAAACCAACCTCAGCCGAGACTTACCGGCCCTGAACTGTGACGAAGAACAGCTTGAACGAATATGCCAGCACCTGTGGCAGAACGCGGTCGAGGCCCTCCCCGCAGGAGGCCTGGTCCGCTGGGAGACCACTTTGGTCCAGGTGACCGACCAGGAATCGTGTGCCGAAAGTCCCTACCTTCGCCTTCAGGTTAGTGATTCTGGCAAGGGAATGGAGGAAGCAGTCGAGGGATCGATGTTTGATCCCTTCTTTACTACCAAACACGGCAAGGACCGGGGTCTGGGCCTGACCCTGGTATACGACGCGGTTCACGCTTATCGGGGATTTATCGAAGTGTCCAGCGAACCCGCGGTAGGGACTTGCGTGGCGATCTACTGGCCAGTCCAGCAGGAAATACCGCAGGAAATACCGCAGGAAATACCGTCCCCGGTCAAAGCGTCACCCGTATTTGACGGGGCGCAAAAACTCCAAAAGCTGCTGGTCGTAGACGACGAAGAAATAATCCACTTGTTGGTCCGGGAAATACTGAAGGGCCAGTCCCTGGAAGTCGTTGGAGTAACCAGTGGCGAAGAGGGTCTCAAATTTTATCTTGACTCCGACGGAGGGGTTAAGGCCGTCATCCTGGACATGACCTTGCCCGGTATGGACGGGCTCACCACTTTTCACAAGCTCCGGGAGGTGGACCCTCTGGTGAAGGTGATAGTTTCCAGCGGAGACCCTCAGCAGCAGGCGGTTCGCGATATCATGGCCGCCGGGGCTTTCGGCATGCTGTCCAAACCTTTCCGGCCTGCCCACCTGCTCGCGGTGCTCCAGCAGGCGTTCGAATAGTAGTGACCCTCGCGCCGGCCTGACCGGTCCAATGGAAACAAGGTCCCATTCAACAGCCGAGTAGCCGGCGAACTCGGTGTCTCCCGAGATTCGCGGCTGGTTGACCGGCCATCCTGGCCCTGTTAGACTCGACGGTACTTACCCACCTTTGTCGATTGCCAGGTTGGAACCGGAGAAGTTATGACCGAACCTGCCCAGCAGCCCCAGAATCTCTCTGACCCGGTCCGGGTGATCGTCTGGTACGACTACATTTGACCCTGGTGCTATGTCGGCCTGGAACGTGTCGACCGGCTGAGTCAGGACTACAACATTTCAGTGCTGGGCCAGGCCTATTTGCTGCGCCCCGACACTCCCAAAGAAGGTATTATTCGCCAGCGCCGCTCCGGAGAGGCCGAGGGCCAGTTGAGCGAACCCCTGCGCAGTCAGGCTAAACAGGCTAACCTGATCATGCGGCCCCCCCGGGTGACTCCCAATACCAGGTACATCCTGGAGGCCACCGAGTACGCCCAGCGGCAGGGCAAGTTCTTGGAGTTCCACCACGCCGCCTACAAAGCCTACTGGGAGGACGGACTTGACCTGGGAGACCTGGCGGTGATTGAGGGGCTGGCCCAGCAAGTTTCATTGAATTCAACCGAGTTACTGATCGGGCTGGAGAGTAAACAGTACACCGCCGCGGTAATGGAGCAATACCGGCAGGCGTTGCAGTACGGGATCAGAGGCATACCCACTTTTGTGGTGGGTAACCTGCTTTTTACTGGGGCTCACCCCTACGAAATATTCACTTCGGCCATCAGCAAGGTTCTGGCGGGGGAGAGTGCCTGATCCGGGCCAGTTTTACCGCAATTCCATCGCAGAATTGGGTTCCCCGGAGCACCACTTTCTTCCTCTCCAGCCCGTCTTACCTCAACCCGGCAGAAAGAGCAGGATTCAAGAAATTCCGGTCAGCTCCCGCTGTCGACCTGGTCCGGCCTGCGGCCCCTTCGGCTTTCCACCAGGGCGTGGTACTCCGACTCGATGGCGTTTGCCATCTTATCCAGGGTAAATAACTCTTGCCAGCGTGCCCGCGCCTTCTGGCCAAGCCGTCGCATCAAGTCGGGATTGGCCGCCAGGAACCGGATGGCCTCCGCCAGCGCGTGAGGGTCTTCCGGTGGAACTACCAGCCCGGTTTCACCATGTTGATTGACGAAACTGGTGCCGGTGCCCAGGTCGGTGCTGACCAGGGGAAGGGAAGCTGCCATGGCTTCCAGGAGAACGTAGCCGAAGCCTTCCGCTCGGTCGGTGGAAGGCAGAACAAAAATATCCGCGCCTCGGTATGCCTTCTCCAGTTCAGACTCGGGTATAAAACCGGTGAAGGTGA
>DASTLM010000175.1:0-2089 GCA_035714945.1 Dehalococcoidia bacterium
GGTCGTACCAGTTGCCACTACGGGTCGCGTTATACACAGGGTGGCTTTCCCAACCACCAAAGAGGTGCACGATCAGGATGATCCAGGCCGTCAGGCCGTTCCACAGTCCCCAAAGCAAGTCTTGCCACCACATTACGACCCCCTCCGGTAACGCCAATCAGTCCCAGTGCGCCGTAAAACGCTCCTGGAAGTCGGCCTGAGATTCTAGCATACCTCGATCCTATCCATCGCATAGATCCATCTGGATCCAGAGACCGGCAGAAGTCACTTTCCCTGTTTCTCGGGCCGGTCGTGAGCATTCACAATTCCTGGTTCGCAATAGGATGGTTGCGGGACTGGCGCCCTCATGCCTTCGCCCGGCCCCTGCCGAACCAGGTCGGTGGGAAACTTGCTGAGCTAACTTCCTCGCCGAGCGGCCAGGCAGCCCAGGGTTTCCCGAAGGATGATTGCGGCCTCGTCCACTGGAATGACCCAGGCGTCGATCCGGGAACTCTCGGCGCTGATGTGCCCTTCCTTGCCCTTAGCATCCGCATTGCCTGCCGGGTCCAGGACCAGGCCGCACCAGTCCATACCAGTGCAGATCCGCTGTCGGACCACGGGAGCCCTTTCACCGATTCCGCCGCCGAAGACTACAGCGTCGGCACCGCCCAACACCGCCAGGAAGGCGCCAATATATTTACGTACGCGGTAACAGAACATATCTATCGCCAGGGAGGCCCTGGCGTCGCCTGCTTGCTCCGCCTGAAGCAGTTCCCGCATATCCTGAGAACGCCCGGATACGCCGAGGAGACCGGAACGGTGGTTTAGCCACCCTTCCACCTCCTCCAGTGTTACTCCTCCCTGGCGGGCCAGGAATCCCGGCAAGGAAGGGTCAACGTCTCCGGACCTGGTTCCCATGATCAACCCCTCCAGCGGGGTGAAGCCCATGGAGGTGTCCAGGGAACGCCCACCAGAAATGGCGGCGGCGGAGCAGCCGTTGCCCAGTTGCAGGGTCACCAGTTTGAGGTCGGTCAAGGGTCGGCCCGCAATGGCGGAGTATCGTTCGGCCATGTAACGGTGGGCAATGCCGTGAAAGCCGTAGCGCTGGATGTGGTGCTGGTCGGCCAGTTCTGAGGGAATGGCGTACCGGGACGCTACCTGAGGCATGGTGCGGTGATAAGCGGTATCGAAGACCGCCACCATGGGAACACTAGCGCCCAGGGACTCCTCGACTGCCCCGATGGCTTGCAGGGATGGCCCGTTATGCAGTGGGGCCAGTTGAGTAACCTCTCGGATGCCGGCGATGACGTTGTCGGTAATGATGACCGACGCACTGAAGCGGTCGCCGCCGTGGACCACCCGGTGTCCGACCGCGCCGATGGCGTCAGCCCCGTCGAGACCAGTCGAGTCCAGCCAGGCCAATACCTGGCGGGCCGCCTCGCCGTGGTCGGCCAGGGTTGTTGGCTCTCGCAGAGTCTGACCGTTGGTGGCAGCAAAGTCCAGCATCCCATCCTGCCCGATGCGGTCGGCCAGGCCCAGGGCTAGCCGGGAAATCGGGTCTGGCCCGCTTTCGGCCACATTGAAGAGTTCGAACTTGAGCGTCGAGCTACCGCAATTGAGAACCAGGACTTTCATCGGGATGTCCAGGGGATGTCCAGATTCATGGGTATGTCCCGGTTATGGATACGTCCCGGTTACGAGTATTTCCCGGTTACGCTATCAAGCGACCACATCGCCAGCCCACCTCCAGTTGCGGATTTCGGGCAGGTCTTCCCCGTGTCGCCGGATGTACTCATTGTGCTCGACCAACTTGTCCCGCAGTTCCTGGCTGATGTGGGCGGCCTTTTGCCCCAGTTGGGGCAGCCGGTCGATCACGTCCCCCACCAGGTGAAAACGGTCCAGGTCGTTCAGTACCGACATGTCGAAGGGCGTGGTGATGGTGCCTTCTTCCTTGTAACCCCGCACGTGGAGGTTTTGGTGATTGGTGCGCCGGTAGGTCAGCCGGTGGATCAACCAGGGGTAGCCATGATAGGCAAAGATGATGGGCTTGTCCCTGGTGAAAAGGCTATCAAAGTCCCAGTCGCTCAGCCCGTGAGGGTGCTCGCTGGTG
>DASTLM010000176.1:0-7790 GCA_035714945.1 Dehalococcoidia bacterium
ATGATCGGGGAACGAGCCGTGGAGTGGATAGCGGCGCCCTGACCCCGCCTTACCGCTGTCTGAGTCCTGGCTGAGTCAATGAGCCTGGCGGCCGCCCTCGGCGCAACGATAGTCCCGCCCCCGTTACTGGGTTACCCCAGGTCGGGGAGGGGGAGCAACAATGTCCGGTGCGTAACCAGGAAACCTATTCTGGGATTGCCCGTCGACAACCTCAGGGCGAATGGCCTGACCCGTTGGTGTTCAGCTTATCGGACCACATTCCGATGCAGAGTAGGTGCCTTCGCTTGCGCTACACGATAGAAAATGGGGCATTCAAAGGATACTTTGCTGCCGTTGCTTTTATGACCCTGGCCATTGCCATGGTAATTTCGGTTGCCTGTGGCCAGGGCAACCGCGATGTACCCCAGGGAAGCTCTACGCCGTTACTAATCGAATCGGGTAAGCCTGATCTGGCCAGTGCTGACACCCCTACCGAGGTCACGCGCCGTGACGACAAAGCCCAGATCGTCCGGTTAGCTCTGGAATGGGCGCTGGTAGAAAAGAAGATCCCGGACTACGACATGCTGGCCCGGCAGGATGACTTCGTTCTTTCGTTGGAAAACATTGACCCTGGGCTCGTTCCAGAAATGCCTGGCATAGACTTGAGGTTACTCACCCCCCCGGAAATCCAAGCCGAAGCCAATAAGAAAACGGATTTCCTCTATCTGAAATTCAAGACTCTTGAAGTCTCCGATTCAGCAGCAACGGTAGGGATAGATAACGTGTGGGCGGAAGCTCAAGGCCCCAGGCTGCTGGCCCACCTGAGTGGAGGCGGATGCACCCTGAACTTTACCGAGGAGTCAGGGAATTGGGTCATGGGCCAGGTTTCATCTTGCTGGATATCCTAGCTGGAAGGTTCTCTAGCTCCGAGCTTTCGCCTGCGTAGTTGCTGAAAATCAGGCTCATTATTATTGGGGCCATCTCCGGGACCAGCAAACCCGGACCTTATCTCCAGTTTCCAGTCCCCAGGTACAGAAATGCAGGTACGGGCGATAAACAACGCATCGGCAGTAATGATAATCCCAAATCGGTTTGGGTGACTTGCCCGACTTCCAAATTTATAAAGTCCGTGGTTAGACCATACCCGGTGCCCACGTCATGGACCCAGCAGCGTAAGGTTTCCTTGAGTGCCCAGGAGGGAGCCAATGGGAAAATCGGTTTTGACCTCATAGACACTGCGGCCTGGAGTAGCGGCGGGCATAACTCCGGTAGTTGGCTGCACTTCCAGGTCGCTAACGTCTTGAAATAGTCACACCTGTCGCTTCGCGTCATCAGCGTAACTGGCTAACATGATGGTGAAACAAATGACGGGCGGGTATAGCAACATCTGGGCGGCGCAGCAGGTAATAGCAGCAGCTGATACCGCAGGTAATACAGGTAATAATAGAAGATCCTCATTCTTGATTGGAGGTCTCCCATGAAAGAGTCTGTCACGGGAAACAAAGGGCCACTGGAAGGCATTCGTGTCATCGACTGGACCATGTGGCAATTCGGGCCAGCGTGTTCACTTATGCTGGCGGATCTGGGGGCGGAGGTAATAAAGCTAGAATCACCGGAGGGTGACCACGGGCGTAGGTTTAGCAAAATCTTCGGTATCGACTCAGACCCGCTCGAAGGCAGCTCGGCCTACTTCGAGGCCCTCAATCGCCAGAAGCTAGGCATCGCCGTTGACCTGAAAAATCCCAGGGGGCGGGATGTCGTCTACCGGCTGGTGGAGAAGTCCGACGTCTTCGTGGAGAATTTCAGGCAGGGGGTACCAGAGCGGTTGGGTATGGGATACGACGACTTGAAGAAATACAACCCCAGAATCATTTATGCCCTGGGTACAGGCTATGGCTCCGGCGGCCCGGACTCCAGCAAACCCGCCTTCGCCTTGACGGGAGAGGCCCGTTCCGGGTCGATGTGGTGGTCTGGGCCAAATGACGATGTTCCCTATACCAGCTTTGGCATCGCCGATCAGATAGGCGGGATTATGTTGGCCTGTGGGGTGCTTGGCGCGCTGGTTGCGCGGGAACAGTTTGGATTCGGCCAGCGCGTCGACTGTTCGCACCTGGGCAGCATGATGTGGCTGGGCTTCATCCGCAACAGTATCGCCTTCCTGACCGGGCAAGACTTACGCCGTCAGGACCGTATTGATGTACCAAACCCTCTGTGGAACTGGTACCGGTGCGCCGACGACCGTTGGATCGCCTTTTCCATGCCTCAAAGTGACCGCCATTGGCCCGCTTTTTGCGTAGGCCTGGACCGAATTGATCTCATTGATGACGAGAGATTCAAAGATCAGCCCTCTCGAGACGTCAACCGCGTTGAGTTGATCCGGTTATTGGACCAGGCATTTTCCCAGCGCACCTGTGACGAGTGGGGAAGGCGTATGAATGATGCGGGGGACGTGATCTGGGAGAAGGTCCAGTTGCCGCTGGATTTGCCCAGCGACCCCCAGGTTACGGCCAATAGCTACGTTGTAGAACGCGAGCATCCAGCCCTGGGCAAGAGTCCCTGGCTTCAGACCCCCCTGGGGTATGAAAAGACTCCGGTTGCCACCGCAAAAATGGCGCCAGACCTGGGTGAAGACACCGAAGGAGTTCTCATCGACTTACTGGGCTATTCTCAGGACGAGATTGGAGCGCTGAGAACCTCTGGGGCCATCCTATAGCAGGGAATGGCCAGGAGCTGTGCCGGCAACCGTTGGGGTTCTGGAGAACGTCTTATACTTGTCCCGGAAGCTTGTTGACACCGAGGATTTTCCCATTCATAGAGAAAACTGGAGAAAACTGGAGGAGATAGATCATGTCCAACATTGAAGGAAGTGCTCTGATAGCCCAGTCTATACAAAGAGAAGGGATCAACACCCTATTCGGGCTGGCGGGTGGGCCCATCGCCGAGATCCTGGGGTACGCACCTCACTACGGCGTCAGACCCATCGGAGTTCGCCACGAGCAGGCAGCCGTCTTCGCGGCTGCTGCTTATGGCTACGTTAAGAATCAAGCAGGAGTGGCGGTCTTAGCCGGCGGTCCGGCCGCCTCCAACGGGGTCACCGGAGCGCATGTGGCCTATGACAATTGCTTTCCAATCGTGATTATCGGCGGTTCAGGAAGTCAGCGAGGCCGGTATACTGGGATGTTTCAAGAGACCGAAAGCGTTCTTCTGTACAAAAGCATTACCAAAATGTCGGTCCAGGTGGACAGTGCCGCTCGGATTCCAGAATATTTGTCGATGGCTTTTCGCCGGGCTCGCAGTGGTAGGCCCGGCCCAGTGTACCTGGACTTGCCTTCGGATGTGTTGCACGACATTGTTGACGAGGGTTCGGTGGTATGGCCCCACAACTACTACACCGACTCGCCTCCCCTGGGCCACCCAGATCAGGTCAAAAGGGCGGCTGACCTGTTGAAGAACGCGCGCCGGCCGATGATGATCGTAGGCAAAGGGGTGCGTTGGTCTGAACCTACCAGGGAACTGCGAGACATCATTGAACTCCTGGGAATGCCTTACCTGACTTCACCCATGGGACGGGGCTATATTCCTGATGACCATCCGCTGAATTTCAACTCGGCCCGCAGCGATCTGATGCGAAGCGCCGATGTAGTCCTGGTGGTAGGGGCCAGAATGAACTGGATGTTCGATTTTGGGCGGCGGTTCGCTCCAGAGGCCCAACTAATTCAGATTGATATCTCTCAAGACGAAATCGGGTCCAATCGGGGCGTATCCGTGGGAATCGTGGGCGACGCCAAATGTGTCCTGCGGCAATTGCTGGTAGAGCTGGCGCCGAGTACCGCAGACCGGGGCCGTTCCAATGTCGAGGAAGAATGGGTGGCGACTCTGAAAGAGCGAGTAAATTCCAATCGTGCCACGCTGGAGCCTCTATTGAACTCCGACGACCAGCCGGTGCGGACCTACCGACTATTTAAAGAGATTCGCGAGGTATTCCCTCCCGGCACTATCTATTCCGTGGACGGACAGATTACCCTGGCGGTGGGCCGGCAGGTGTTGCCCAGTTTCACCCCAGCCAGCCGTTTAAACTCAGGCACCAACGGTTGTATGGGAGTTGGAGTGCCCTTCGCGATAGGGGCCAAACTCGCCCGGCCGGAGGTGCCTGTAGTGAGCATCAGCGGCGACAGCGCCTTCGGGTTTAACGCCATGGAGATGGAGACGGCGGTGCGCCATCGCGTGCCCATAGTCTTTGTGGTGAGTAACAACTCGGGGATCGTGGGCAGCAGTCTGCAAAAAATCATGGGTCTGCCCGAGGGATACCAGGAAGGCGTGGCCACGTTCGTGCCTGGCATTCGGTACGACAAGATTCTTGACGCCTTCGGCGGCCACCCTGAACATGTTGAATCCCCGGAGGAAATCCGTGCGGCGCTGAAGAGGGCCTACCACTCTACTCAGCACGGTCAGGTGGCCTGTGTCAATGTGATCACCGAACCGGTGGAAACCACAATGGCCAGTAGGGATTGGGCCAGCGCGCTGATGGGTTACTGAATATTGCGAAAAATGCGGGGGAGCCAGCGAGCAGAGCCCGCCGGTATCAGAACGAATAGACGAGCTCAATTGCCGTCAGGCAGACGCCTTGTTGGAGAATCGAGCAAATTACGACGTGCGAATTGGATTTAGTACTACAGCCGCAGTTGGCAGGGATTGCCCTCACCCCAACCCTCTCCCAGAGGGAGAGGGGGCCAAGTCCCTTCCCCCTTGAGGGAGAAGGTCAGGATGAGGGTGAGACCCTACTCTACAAGTGCGGCTGTAGTACTAGGCCGCCAGCGGGAAATGGGAGTTTTGAAGGCGGGTCTAAAGCTGGGGTATACAGCGCGGCAGATCCGTAATGCCTATACCAATTCCAAAGTGAAACCCGCAGAGTTGACATAGCCTTCCATGTAGATCCCACCTTGGTTTTAGTTTAGGAACGCCAGAGGAAAGCCTAACGTAAAACTGCCCTCATGGGGAAGGTACCGAATTGTAGAACTCGTCCCTGAGACCTAGTAGATACTGGGCGATCAACAACGTGTCGGCAATGGTCTTTTGATCAAACGCCCCGTCTTGAGCTACGCTGGCGGCGTTAACCGCGTGCAGGCAGATGGTATCCACCACTGTGGTGCAAGCTGGGCGGGAACCCACCAGATACTGGGCAATGACCAACGCATCGGCAATGTTGATAACCCCATCTGCTCGAGCGTCGCCCCGTAGCATTTCCAGGCTCAAGCTCCCCGGCTCAACTTCGGTGGTGTTCCCGTCCAAGTCCTGGAGAACCAGAGCCTCCAGGGTCATAGAGCAGGGCTGCCGGGCGCCCCCCACCAGCCGGGTGAGGAGATGGCCCAGGGCCGCCGGCGCTGGTACCCCGGGCGTAGAGGAGCCGTTAAAGGTGGTGACTCCAGCGATGTTATCGATGCTGACATCAGAAACAACGAAGTCCATCCCGCGCACGTCCAGGATGTTCAGGCAGCTCCCGTCGTAGGTGATCTGGACCTGGAAGCTCCCCAGCAGGACGTTCTGGTCCTGGCCATTATCCGGCCCACCCCTCCGGGCGATGTCTATCTTCACTCCCGTAGCCCCGTCTTCTGGGTCCTGATGCAGGATAAAGGACGGCTGGTGCGCTACGGTGTCAGTAATGGCGATCATCGCATTGGCAGTGGTAAAAAGGAGCGGTTGGGCGTCCGAATCGGCAACTAAAACCTGGTCCAGAACCAGGTCAGTCATCGACCCAGGGGCCCCCTCCAGATCGAAGGTGATTGTCGCCAACGTCACCGTTTCATTGGCTTCCCCAAAAGCTGAAGCTGAGGCAATTGCAATAGATACGCGGCCAGCTCCGGCATTGGGATTTCCCTGGAAAAAGGTGCCTGGTGGCAGGGTCCCAGGCTCCACTGACATGGCCCGGACTACCGCGCCGTCATAAACCAACCTAAATTGTAGCCCGGCCATAGCCGCGGCGTTCTCGGCAATGACCGCCACCTTCACCTGATCGCCCGAGATCCCTTCTCCCGTCTCAGCTTCGATTCTCAAGGCAACCTGGTCCCCTATCTGAAATGGAGGTGCGGCATCTAGCGGGTGGATCGCTACCGGGGTAAGGCTAATTACGAAGACCAGAAGTGAAATCAGTAACCTGTACCATAACATTTCGGGTAACTCCTGTTGCATCCATTTCAGTACTGATATGCGGAAACTGGCTCCATTCCCCCCATGCCCAGGAAGCTTTTGGCCAAATTAAGCTGGACAATTGTCAAATCGGTTAGCGATTTTCCACTGCTTCTGGAGGGGGTTCGTGCCCAGATTCCTCAAATTGTCTTGAACATCGGACCTTCCGGATGTCCTGAACTATAAGACACCATTCTGGACGCGTCAACTTCCCCCCGATGCCCTTTCCCCCAGCTGGCCTGCTGAATTGGGAACCATCGCCCTGGTAATCGCGGCAGCCCGGAATCGACTCTCCACAGCTGCCTTTGGCATGTCCTGAAACATGTCCAACCTGGTAATGGTAGCATCCTATTCACCCGCCACTAGCCTGCCGGCTCCGCCCGTGTCGGTGCTGACCATCGACCGGTATGATTCCTCTAGGGTATACCCGGTGGCTGGCGGGTGGTAGGCATTAACAGTTTCATAATTAATGCTGGCCGACTGTTTTTGGGCCAGGACCTGCTCACTATGGGGTGGTGGAGATGATCACGTTATCAAAGGTCCGTCCGGAGAACTTCTCCTCATTGAGCCGATCGGTAAAGAAGCGAACCTGGTTCAGGGGGACATCGGCGTCAAAAGGTATGCCCCCATGGACTGTCCCGCCGCCGACATTCACGGAGTAGGTATTGGTATTCAGGTCGGCTAGAATGGTGATATGCCTGGCGCCACTCAAGGGCTCCAGTAAATGGTCGCCGCCCCCATCCCGATAACCCAACCTCTCATGGCTCCCACCAATGGTGGTCCAGATCAGGTTGACCCCGGCCCCACCATTCTGGGAAACGTCGGTCATCACCGCGCTGTCACCCAGTTGCATCAAAAGGCGGTAGGTACCTTCATCGCCGGTTCTAGTCCAGTCGAAGTCAAAGTCCCACTGGACCATGCCGGTGGAGACCGAGGGAAAAGCCCTTCTGACCAGGGCCCGGTTGGGCCGGTCGGAGGAATCGGGGTAGAAGAGCTTCTGGTTTGCGATGGCTACGGCCGCCCCTGCCTCCTCCAACTCGATCCAGTCCGAACCAACCACAGAGCTATCCGGGCGGCCAAAAGTGTCGTCCAGGAGAACATTTGGACCCACCGCCGCGGTGATGCTCACCGAGTCCGGCAAGCTGTCCAGCTGACCGTCATTGACCACCAGGCTGGCCTTGTAGGTCCCCGCCACGTCCGCCACGAAGCTGGGACTCACCGTCGCTGGGCCGGTCAGGCTGGCGGCGCTGCCCGCCGGCACCGTGGTCAGGGTCCACAGGAAGGTCAGGGGGTCCCCGTCGGCGTCGCTGGACCCGCTGCGGTCCAGGGTCACCGTTGCTCCCACCGCCACGCTCTGGTCCGGGCCGGCGTTGGCCACCGGCGCCGTGTTGCCCACCGCCGCGGTGATGCTCACCGAGTCCGGCAAGCTGTTCGCCTGACCGTCATTGACCACCAGGCTGGCGTCGTAGGTCCCCGCCACGTCCGCCACGAAGCTGGGACTCACCGTCGCCGGGCCGGTCAGGCTGGCGGCGCTGCCCGCCGGCACCGTGGTCAGGGTCCACAGGAAGGTCAGGGGGTCCCCGTCGGCGTCGCTGGACCCGCTGCGGTCCAGGGTCACCGTTGCTCCC
>DASTLM010000177.1:0-13561 GCA_035714945.1 Dehalococcoidia bacterium
CTGATCGCTCAAATACAGGTCTCCCGAATCATGGAGGACGCCGACATCCAATCGCTGTATCAAATGGCACCGAAAGGCCCGGACAAACCCCAAAGCCTGGACGAATTACTGGCCAAAGCCCAGCTCGAAACGGGCATCGACTTTCGCAGGTTTACCACGGTGAAGTTGTTCAGCGACGTAACCCGAAATGACGAATATTTTGGGGTCATCGCCCATGGTCCGGTCAACGAGCAACTGCTGATTGCAGCATTGAGCGCCAGCGGTGAAATTGCGGTGTCTACCGTGGAGTACCAGGGGGTCCAGGTCCACATCGCAGAATCTGAGGAGAAGGAGCCCGCATTCGCCGTCCTGGACCGCAATACCACCGTGATGGGAACCCTCCTGGCGGTCCAGGATGTGATTGATCTCCAGCAAGGAAACCTGGCCGGGATCAGCGGGCCGGTCTACGACGCCTTCAATGACCTGGGCACCCCCCTGGTTAGCTTGGCGGCAACAATCCCTCCTGAAACCCTGGCCGGCCTGGCAGACTCGATGGGAGGCGATCAAGGATTCGGCATGATACCGGCGATGGGCTCGCTGCACGACATCACGGTGATGGCCGTTCTGATCGACAAAATCGGTCAGGACCTGCGGGTAGAGACCAGGTTGGACTTCGTAAACGCCGACGCGGCCACCGGAATGGGGAACTCCCTGAGCGGACTCATCAATTTTGCGACTTCCTTTTCATCGGACGCCAGCGTCCAATACCTGTTGGAAAAGCTGGAGTTAAGCGTGGAGAGCAACACCGTGAAGTTGAGTTTCCAGGCGCCAGTGTCCGAACTGGAGGAAGTGAGCCAGGCCATGGAGCAGGACCCCGGAGGTGATTACTAGCCTAGTTTTCCCGAATCCCTGGGCCCGGGCCGGTTCAGGCAATACCCTCCCGCGGTTCGGCAGGCCCGCGGCGTCTCAACTGCGGGCTCGCTAACATTCATCCGCCCGGCAAACTGTAACACAGTGTTTACAAAGCACTGCTGCCCCCCTCATCCGAAGGACTACTCATACCAGTAGCTTGCGTGTATAATAATCATTCCTGATCGGATATTGTGATATATTTAACAATCGTCCTTGTTCTCGGCCTGGCGTCTGGTTACTGACCCTCTAGTGAAGGTAGCGGACCATTCCTGTTCCCATATCTGCAAACCGGCGCCGAGCACAATTATCAGGCTGGGAGTCTCGCCAATGAACCCACAGCACGCTCTGAAAGATTTAGCCCAGCGCGGCCTATATTCCCCGGCAACGGAGCACGATAGCTGCGGCGTGGGAATGGTAGCCAACATCAAGGGCATCAAGTCGCACCAGATCATCGATGAGTCGCTGGAAGTGCTGGTCAACCTGGGCCATCGGGGCGCCTGCGGCTGCGATCCGGAAACCGGAGATGGCGCTGGCATACTGATTCAGATGCCGCACCGGTTCTTTCAGAAGGTATGCCCTCCCCTGGGCATCGATCTGCCCCAGCCGGGCGCCTATGGCGCTGGCGTGGTATTTTTGCCTCCTCAGCCCGAAGCTCGCATCAAATGTGAGCATTTCATCCAAAAGGTGATTCAGGACGAAGGACTGGAACTGCTGGGCTGGCGCGAAGTGCCCCTGGACCCGGCCAAACTGGGGCGCGACTCTCGCAGCGTAATGCCCAGCATCAAGCAGGTTTTTGTCGGCCAGGGAACCAGCCAGGGGCAGTCCCAGCTAGACCGCAAGCTCTACGTGGCCCGCAAGGTCATCGAGAATTCCCTCTCTGAATGCGGGCTCTCCGAGGTCGAAGCCGACTACTTTTACATTTGCAGCCTTTCCCGCAACACTCTGGTCTACAAAGGCCTGCTGATGTCCCACCAGGTCACCGGGTTTTACCTGGACCTGGCGGACGCGGACCTGGTCAGCGCCTTCGCTCTGGTGCACTCCCGGTTCAGCACCAATACCCTGGGCCACTGGAAGCTGGCCCACCCTTACCGGTATCTGGCCCACAACGGTGAAATCAACACCGTCAGGGGCAACGTAAACTGGATGCACGCCCGAGAGGCCCTGTTCGAGTCGAAAGAATTTGGCGAGGATATCAGGAAGATTTCCCCGGTGATGAGTCCCGGGGCCAGCGATACCGCCTGCTTCGATAATGCTCTCGAGTTGCTGCTAATGACGGGCCGGGACTTGAGCCACTCCATGCTGATGATGATTCCCGAAGCGTGGGGCCAGAACGAGGCCATGTCCCCGGAAAAGAGGGACTTTTACGAGTACCATTCCTGCCTGATGGAGCCCTGGGACGGCCCAGCCATGATGTTAGCCGCCAACGGCCACGAAATTTGCGCCGTGCTGGACCGTAACGGCCTCCGGCCCTTCCGCTACACCCTCACCCACGATGACAAACTGGTAATGGCTTCGGAGACCGGAGTGTTGGACCTGCCTACCGCCAGTATCAAGGAGAAAGGCCGCCTGCAGCCGGGCCGGATGTTCCTGGTCAGCCTGGATGAAGGCCGTATCATCGGGGACGAGGAACTCAAGCACACTCTGTCCAACCGCCAGCCCTATGGCCGGTGGCTGAAGGAGAACCGGGTCGCCCTGGAAGACCTCCCAGCCCCCACCAGCGTCAACGGGAACAGCCCCGACCTGGCCCGGCAGCACCAGGCCTTTGGATATAACATCGAAGAACTGCGGATGATTACCACCCCCATGGCCGCCAACGGCTACGAGGCGGTGGGGTCGATGGGCAACGATGCGGCCCTGGCGGTGCTGTCCGACCAGAACCAGTTGCTGTTCAACTATTTCAAGCAGCTTTTTGCCCAGGTGACCAATCCGCCCCTGGATGCGATTCGGGAAGAGTTGGTTACCTCCACCGAAGCCTTTATCGGGCGCGAGCAAAACCTGTTCGAGGAAACCTCCCAGCACTGCCGCCAGTTGAAGCTGAAATCCCCGATCATCACCAGCCGGGAACTGGAGCAGATACGTCAGAACAACCTGGATGGGCTTAAAGCCATTACCCTTTCCACCCTTTTTGATGTGGGAGCCGGGGCCGGCTCCGTACCAGCCCCCGCCGGCTCCGTACCAGCCCCCGCCGGCTCGATGAAGATCGCGCTGGACCGCCTCTGCGACGAAGCATCTCAAGCCATTTCGGACGGCTACGCCATCCTGATCCTCTCCGACCGGGGCGTGGACTCCCAGCATGCACCCATACCCAGCTTGCTGGCCACCGGGGCAGTCCACCATCACCTGATACGCCAGGGCACCCGCACTAAGGTTGGGCTGGTGGTAGAATCGGGCGAACCGCGGGAGGTCCATCATTTCGCGCTGTTGGTGGGCTACGGCGCCGGTGCGGTCAATCCATATCTGGCCCTGGAAACCGTCCGGCAGATGTCCGAGATGGGCGAGCTGAACGGGACCAGTCCTGACCATGCTCAGACCAACTTCATCAAGGCTAACGTCAAGGGTCTGGTCAAGGTCATGTCTAAAATGGGCATCTCCACGGTGCAAAGCTACCGGGGCGCCCAGATTTTTGAGGCCCTGGGCGTGAACCAGGAAGTCATCGACCGGTACTTCACCTGGACACCTTCCCGGGTGGCTGGGATTGGCCTGGACATCATCGAGGAAGAAGCCCGGCAACGGCATCGCAAGGCTTTTTCGGCCGACCCCGTTGCCGGTGAACGCGACCTGGACATGGGTGGCTTTTACCAGTGGCGTCGGGAGGGGGAGCACCACCAGTGGCACCCGGACGCCATCGCCAAGCTCCAGTTTGCCGCTCAAACCAACAGTTGGAAGACTTACCGGGAGTTCGCCAAAATATCCAACGACCAGAGCAAGAAGATGGCAACGCTGCGGGGCCTGCTGGATTTCAAGACCGGGCGCAGCCCCGTTCCCATCGAGGAAGTTGAACCGGCATCGGAAATAGTGAAGCGGTTTGCCACCGGAGCAGTATCCCTGGGGTCCATCAGCCGGGAAGCCCACGAGACCATGGCCATCGCCATGAACCGCATTGGTGCGCGCAGCAATACCGGAGAGGGCGGCGAGGACTACCATCGCTATACCCCCGACGCCAACGGCGACTCCCGCAGCAGTGCCATTAAACAGGTTGCTTCGGGGCGGTTTGGCGTCACGGCCAACTATCTGGTCAATGCCACCGACCTGCAAATTAAAATGGCCCAGGGTTCCAAGCCCGGCGAAGGCGGACAGCTGCCCGGGCACAAAGTTGACGACTACATTGGATGGGTGCGGCGCACCATCCCCGGCGTGGAACTGATTTCGCCCCCGCCCCACCACGACATCTATTCCATTGAAGACCTGGCCCAGCTAATCCACGACCTGAAAAACGTCAACCCGGACGCCCGCATCCATGTCAAGCTGGTATCGGAAGTCGGGGTCGGCACCATCGCCGCGGGCGTGTCCAAAGGACACGGCGATGTGGTGCTGATCAGCGGACACGACGGCGGCACGGGAGCGTCCCCCGAGTCCTCGATCAAGTACGCCGGACTACCCTGGGAGCTGGGAGTGGCTGAAACGCAACAGGTGTTGGTCGCCAACGGCCTGCGGAGCCGAATTGTAGTGCAGACCGACGGGCAGCTAAAGACCGGCCGCGACGTCGCCGTAGCCGCCATGCTGGGAGCCGAGGAGTTCGGCATCGCCACGGCAGCGCTGGTGGTCAGTGGCTGCATTATGTTGCGTAAATGTCACCTGAACACCTGCTCGGTGGGTATCGCCACCCAGGACCCGGTACTGCGGGAGAGATTCGCCGGCAAGCCCGAGCATCTGGTGAACTACTTCACCTTCGTGGCCGAGGAACTGCGGGAAATCATGGCGGAACTGGGCTTCCGCTCGGTGGGTGAGTTGATCGGCCGGGTGGACTTGCTGGACAGCCGTCCGGCCACCGACCACTGGAAAGCCCGGGGGGTTGACCTTTCCCGGTTGCTCTGCCTGCCCCAGGGGTCCGGCGAAGCGGCCACCCACTGCACCGAAGAACAGGACCACGGTCTTGACCGGGCTCTGGACCACCAGCTGATTGAATTGGCCCAGCCCGCGCTGGAGCACAAACTGCCAGTGGATATCGACCTCCCGATCCGCAACTCCAATCGCACCGTTGGCGCCATGCTCAGCGGGAAAATCGCCAGGAAGTACGGAGAGGTTGGTCTGCCTTCGGGCACGATCAACATTCATCTGACCGGTTCGGCCGGACAGAGCTTTGGGGCGTTCCTGTCCGAGGGAATCGACATCACGCTTAACGGCGACACCAATGACTACATGGGCAAGGGCATGGGCGGGGGCAAGATCGTCATCTGCCCGCATCCCGAGTCCAGCTTTGTGCCGGAAGATAACATCATCATCGGCAACGTAGCCCTCTACGGAGCCACCGGTGGCCAGGCATTCATCCGGGGCCGCGCCGGAGAAAGGTTCTGCGTTCGCAACAGCGGCGCCCGCACGGTGGTTGAAGGCGTGGGCGACCACGGCTGTGAGTATATGACCGGCGGCGTCGCGGTGATCCTGGGCTCGACCGGGCGAAACTTCGCGGCGGGCATGAGCGGAGGTATCGCCTTCGTCTACGACCCGGACAACGACTTCGTAACCCACTTTAACGACGGCATGGCCGATCTGGAGAAAGTGACCCAATCCGAGGACATTTCGACGCTCCACAATTTGATCGAATACCATCTGAGCTTTACCGGCAGCGCCCCAGCCAGAAAGATTCTGGATAACTGGGACACTGCCCTGCCCAGGTTCAAGAAAATAATGCCTCGGGACTACCGGCGAGTGCTGGATGAGCACCAGCTAAGCCGCCAGCTGGAGATGGAAGTATCAAGAAATGGGTAAACCCTCGGGATTCATCGAGTTCCGGCGCGTCCCGCCGGGGCGCCGGCCAGCTCAAGAAAGGGTCCATGACTACCAGGAGTATTACCGCAGATGGCCCGAAGCCCAGGCTAAAGACCAGGGCGCCCGGTGCATGGACTGCGCGGTGCCCTTCTGCCATATGGGATGCCCACTAGGCAATGTAATCCCTGAGTTTAACCACCAGGTCTACGCCGGTAACTGGCAAAAGGCGCTGGAAGTTCTGCTCAGCACCAATAATTTCCCGGAGTTCACCGGCCGAATCTGCCCCGCGCCCTGCGAGGCTTCCTGCGTTCTCAGCATCAATAACGATCCGGTGACCATTGAGTACATCGAAAAAGAGATTTCCGACCGGGGGTTTGAAAACGGCTGGATCAAACCCCAACCTCCGCCACGGCGCACCGGGCAGAAGGTTGCCGTCGTCGGCTCCGGACCATCGGGTCTGGCCGCGGCACAACAACTCAATCGGGCCGGACATCTGGTTACCGTATTGGAACGGGCTGACTTCATCGGCGGCCTGCTCATGCTGGGCATCCCAAATTTCAAGTTGGAAAAGAATGTGGTCCACCGGCGAGTCCAGCTGATGGCCGAAGAGGGCGTGGAGTTCCGCACCGGCGTCAACGTGGGAGTCAACTATTCGGTGGACGAACTGATGGTTGGCTTCGACGCAGTCTGTTTGACCGGAGGCTCGACCCAGGCCCGGGAATTGCCGGTGCCGGGCCGGGACCTCCGGGGCGTCCACCTGGCGATGGACTATCTCCCGCAACAGAACCGGCTGCTGGCGGGAGTAACCATCCCGCCGGAACAACGCATTAGCGCCGAAGGCAAACGGGTAGTGATCCTCGGCGGCGGCGACACCGGCGCCGACTGCCTGGGCACGGCGCACCGGCAGGGCGCCGAAGTGGTCTACCAGTACGAACTGATGCCGGAGCCGCCCGCGGAGCGCCTCCCCGACAACCCCTGGCCCCAGTGGCCCCTGGTCCTGCGGACCTCCGGCGCTCACGAAGAAGGCGGCATCCGCGATTACAACATTTTGACCAAGTCCTTTTCCGGCGCCAACGGCCAGGTCGACAAGCTGCACGCCGTAAGAGTCGACTGGGTGCCCGGCGAAAATGGCCGTCCCCAGATGCAGGAAGTGCCGGGCTCCGAGTTCGAAATCGACACGGACCTGGTGTTGCTGGCCATGGGGTTTGTGCACCCGGAACACGAAGGCCTGCTGACCCAGCTGGGCGTGGCCCTGGACCAACGAGGCAATGTCAAAGTAGACCAGAATAAGATGACCAGCGTTCCCCGGGTATTCGCCGGAGGGGACATGGTGCGGGGACAGTCGCTGGTGGTGTGGGCCATCGCCGAAGGCCGGGATGTAGCCCGCGGCGTGGACCAGTTCCTGACCGGTCGGACATCCCTGCCCAGATCGGTGGCGACGACCTGATCTCCCCAACCACCAGGCCAGGCCCATCATTAACGCGGTGCCCCGGACACAGCTAACCTGACGCTATTCCACTTAGTTTTCTCCCTTCAGCGCCGCCAGAACTTTCCCAGTATTGCCGGACACCCGGGCCCTCAACAATACCCCGTCCCGCCGGGCGGAGACTTCGCTGAAGCCAATTTCACTGTTGGCCAACCCCTCCCGCAATATGGGCAAGGCCGCCTCTGCCTGGACTTCCGTCCCGAACTCGAACACCAGATAGGCCACCACCTGGTCTTCACCGGCCTCAATTATGGTTATGGCCGAGGAGACGCAGGCGGCCAACCCGATGGCCGAATGCAGGCGGACCAGGCTGCGGCACTCATCAGCCAGTACCGTAACCGGCCCCGAGGGCAGCTCACCCACCAGGCCCCACCATGCCGGCCCGCCCGGCAGTACCGGCGCCGGAGCATCGGGGCCATCCAACACGTCCTTGACCAGTCGCTCTGGAACAGAATGGTCCGCCACTGGGCCCTGGGCGATCACGCCAATATTGCCCTCCAGGTCCGCCAGCGACAACGCCGTCACACCAAATAGCTGCCCTGACCACAGGCGGTGCCCCTGGTAAATCACCGGCTCCGGGTCAATTGCCATCCCCAGGCCCCGGGCCAGAACGACCAGAGATCCCAGATCAACCTCCCCTTGAAAGATGACCACGGCGCCATTTTCATCATCAGGAACCGCCAGCACCAGCAGGTCCAGCCCGTAGGTCAGCAGAGGCAGTAACACCCGGGGCATGCCCAGTTCTCCCAGGTCAACCGCCTGGGCCAGGGCGGAGGACCGGGTCAGCCCCTTCACATCCACCACTACCATTCTGGAGTATCCTTCCGGCAGCCAGCCAATCAGCCGCAACATCTGGACCAGCTTCTCTGGATCAGGTTCGGCGTTAAAGTCCGGTCCCAACTCGCCCGGCAGCGGGACCAGACCCGCCGGAGTTGGAGTTGGCGTCGGTGTCGGCGTTGGCGTTGGCGTTGGCGTCGGTGTCGGCACAGGCGTTGGCGTTGGCGCAATTGTCGGGACGGCCTGAACACAGCCAATTCCCAGGACTAATGCGAAGACCAGACCTGACCACAAAACCCAGCCAGCAGCCAGCCCGCTGCAGACTGCCCTGGCCGATAGATCCCAGACCTTCAACATAACCTCACGCCGGGTTTCTGGAGAGAGCCAGGTATTCTTTAACGTTCAGCACCTGAATGGTGTTGGTAGTCCCGGAAACTCCGCTCATGTATCCGTGGACGATGGTGACAGTGTCGGAGTCAGTCACCAGCCCGGTGGCCAGGGACTCCCGGATCAAAATAGACACCATCTTGGCGACGTCAGGCTCGGTGGAAATCACTCCCGCCGGGCACAGCCCCCAGCCCAGGGCCAATTTCCGCAACACGCCGGCATCGTGAGAAAAGACAATTATGTCGCTTTCCGGCCGGTAGCGGGACACCTCAAGCGCCGCCCGTCCGGTGCTGGTCACCACAATCGGCTTGGATTTTAGCGCCTTGGTAAGTTGTGCCGCGCTGGAGGCGATTGCTTGAGTGCGATCTCCCGCGATCATGTTCTTGAAGTAGGGGAATATCTTCTCTGACTCCCGAATGGTAATGTCAGCGACCCGGACCGCTTCGACCGGGTAGTCCCCCACCGCGATTTCATCCGACAGGAGGATCGAATCACAGCCTTCCAGCACCGAGTTGGAAATGTCCGACACTTCGGCGCGAGTCGGCGTCGGCGAGACCATCATTGAACGCAGCATCTGAGTGGCAATGCAGGAAATTTTGCCCTGTTCCGCCGCTTTCCTCACTATTTCTTTCTGCACGATGGGAACGCGTTCCATGGGAATTTCAACCCCCAGGTCACCCCGGGCTACCATTATGCCGTCCACCTCCAACATTATGCTGTCGAGGTTTTCAACTCCTTCGGCGCGTTCCAATTTGGCCATCACCCGGGCCGCGCTGCCGATGGTGGCCAGGTGGGCTTTGGCGTAGAGCATGTCCTCCACGGTCCGTACGAAGGATATACCCACCCAGTCCACGTCCTGTTCGACACCAAACTGCAAGGCGATCTTATCGGCCTCGGTCAGCACTGGAGTGTCAACCTTGACTCCCGGCAGGTTGAGACCCTTGTGGGAGGACAGGGTGCCGCCGTTGCGCACCCGCGTCCTGACGGTGCTCCCGTTGGTTTCCAGCACCTCCAGGCAGACCACCCCGTCGGATATGAAAACCAGGTGCCCTGGTCGCAGGTTCTGGATAATATCCGGTTCCGGAAAGGGGAGGACATTGGGACGGTCCGAGCTCGCATCGGGAACAATGAATATCTCGTCGCCATGGTGGAGGAGGACTGGCTCCTTCATCACTCCCAGACGCAGCTTGATGCCGCCCAGGTCTTGAAGAATGGCCACCGGACGCTGGTGTTTTTCCGAAAGCTGCCGGACCGTATGAATCACCTCCGCGTGCTCTTCCAACGTCCCATGAGAAAAATTAAGACGGGCGCAGTCCATACCGGCGATAACTAACTGCTCGAGCTTTTCCGGGCTCCGGGAGGCTGGGCCGATGGTTGCAATAATCTTGGTTTTCCTCATTATCTGGTTACCCCTATTATGGTTACCCCATTTTGACTGGGCTATTCTTGCAATGCTCCAACAGAGGAACAACCGGTTGTCGGCCGGTCAGGCAGTCGATGGAGCAGTCGATGGAACAGAATTATCCCGGGGAGAATTCCCGCCCAGAATCAATCCAGTTTAGAATTGTTGGCCAGGTATGCGTCGGCTGCCGCCTGCAACCCGGCTCTCCGGTTAATTTGCAGTTCGCCCTTGATCTGAGCGGCCCACTGGTTAGATGTCTCAATTCCCACCAGGCTGCCCTGGAACCGGGGCATGACATAGCGCGCCAGCAACTCGTAGCTCCGCAGGATCTTGTCGCGGGGCGCCCAATCCTCAACCCGGACCAAGAGCCCGCCAAAACCGTCGCTGGCATCCAGCAGTCGGTTGATGCCCGCCACACAATCGTCAGGAGTCCCGACAATCCACTGATTGTTCTCGCTCATATAATCAACAATCCGATCGGCTGGAACATCGGGAATCTCGTGCCCCAGAGTGTTTCCGAAGTATTCGGTGACCACCCGGCCGGAACCAACCCGAATGTCGGCGAAGGCTTCCTTCCGGGTTTCCGCCAGGTGAAGGCCGACGGACAGCCGCCAGTTGTCCCGGCTTACGGTTTTGCCATGCTCGGCCGCCGACTCTTCAGCGATGGCCCACTGGTCCTTCAACGTGGTCTTGCGCACCAGGTCCCGGGGGACGCTGAGCGATATAATCGAAGCCCCGTGCTTGCCGGCCAGCAGGACACCGGCGGGTGACTGTACCGATGCCACCGCTACCGGCACATGGGGTTGCTGATAGGACTTGAGCTGCAGGCTGGCGTCGCGCAACTCGAACCAGTCGCTTTTGTAGGTTATTGGCTCCCGCTCGGTAAACAGCCGCAGGATAACACCCAGCGACTCATCCATCATCTCGCGCTGCCGTTTGGGATCGATCCCGAACATGTAGGCGTCCGAGGCCAATGCCCCCGGGCCTACCCCCAGCATCACCCGGCCCCGGGTGAGGTGGTCCAGCAGTACCATGCGGTTAGCCACCATATACGGATGGTGATAGGGCAGGCTGATTACTCCGGTGCCCAACCTGAGGTGGCGGGTGCGCTCGGCGGCAGTGGCGATGAAAACCTCCGGCGAGCAGATGGTCTCCCAGCCGGCGCTGTGATGCTCGCCGATCCAGGCTTCGTCAAACCCCAGGGTATCCAGCCATTGGAGCAACTCCAGGTCGCGCTCCAGAGCCAGGGTGGGGTTCTCTCCCACCCGGTGGAACGGCGCCATGAAGACCCCGAACTTCATTCTCTTGGGGGCTGCCATGCGTTTCTCCTTGCGATTTTTCGTGGGCGAATATTGTCCGAGTAAATAATTTCAGTAAATAATTTCAGTAAATAATTTCATCGAAGTCCAGCCAATTCTAACACGGGTCAATTGCCTAATCCAATGACCCATCCGGCCGTACCCAGGGTAATCGCATCTTCTTGGGCAGACAATCCGCCCGCCAGACCGGTCAGGTCGGAGCCGTATCGTCCTTCCGGCGGAAGCCGGAATCCAGGGAAGGTAACTGGACACCGGCCTCCGCCGGTGTGACGGGTGAAAAACCCTTTTCGACCATCCCCCTACCCCCTTCCTGACCAGGAAGGGGGTAGAAATTGTATCTGGGGGACACCCCCAGACCCCTGCCAAAGGGACTTCGCCCCTCTGGACTCCCCTTTTTCAGCACCCGGTTAGTGAATCAGTTAGTGTCAGGTAATCGGGCCGGCCAGTGGCCAGGTGCTACAGGGTCAACTCCAGGATGTAAAGACCACCCTTCAGCCGGTCCACCACGTACATGATGCCATTCTCATCCACGTAGACATCGTTGATGCCATTGGATGGAGCACCCTGGGGAATTTCCGGCACAAAGTAGGCGACCTCCTGGGGCTGGAAGGGGTTGCTGATGTCATGTACCCGGACTCCAGCGTTAAAGTAGGTGCCAAACACCAGCGTGTCCGACTGGAAGCAGGTCGGGCCGGGCTGGTTCTCGTACACGTTGTGAGCGCCAAACCGCCCGGGACGGTTAAAGAAATCGGTGGTGTCGGCCATCGGCAGGGTACTGATAATCACCGGGTTCTTCTCATCCCTGATGTCCATCAGCCAGACCAGCTTGGGATAGTCCTCGCCCTTTTGCCGCACCGCCTCCTGGGTCACCACCATCAAGTCCCGGCTGAAGAGGGGCACCACCGTATGGGTGAAACCCGGGAAGGGCGGAGCGTAGTTGATGTGACTGATCATTGACGGACTGGACTTATCTGAGATGTCCAGGATTGCCACCCCGGAATCCATATAAGCGCAGTAGGCCCGGTCGGGACGCTGCGGGTACACATTGGCATTGTGCAGCCGGTGCCCGGCGTCAAACTGGGGATGACGCCGCACCGGGGCAGCACTGTCGCCTTCCCGGGTGCCCGGGAACCACCACCGTCCCTCCTCCCGGGGTTTGGTGGGGTCCTTGACATCTACAATCATGTAAAACTGGTCGTCTTTCTGGTCCCGCGGCTGGAAGTCGGACGCGCCGGTGGACAGGTGGGCGTATTCACCATCAACCCACCACAAGCAGTGACAGCCCCGGGAATGGGGACCGGAAGTGTCGAGGAAGCCAATTCGCTGGGGTTCCTCCACGTTGCTGATGTCATAAACCCCCATGCCGGTGCCCGGTTGTCCCGGGTCTTTGGACTGGTAAGCGACCAGCATCACATCGCCCACGATCGACAGGGAGTTGGACCGCAGGTGGTCGTAGGCCAATTCGGTCTGCACCATCAGCCTGGGGTTGGCGATGTCGGTCACATCGACGCTGGTGATGTCCTTGGGCGCGCTTTCATGGGCCATATAGAGGATGCGGCGGCCGTCTTTGGTCTGCTGGAGATGTACGCCCTCTCCAATGTTGCCGAAGCCGTTCAAGTCGTGGTGGGAAATCAAGCGCATGTTCTTTATTTCCAGGTTCTTTATTTCCTGGGTTTGCGTCGTCATCGTACCCCCTTTGCAATTTTGCTGTAGTCTAACACGTCTGCCAAATACGCTGAATGGCCGCCCCAGAAACCCCACGGGTCTTTTCATCACCTGACGCCGCCTGTAAGCACCAATCGGACCGCCATCCTGGACCGACCGGCGTTGGTGATGTAGTAGCTCACTTCCACCTGGGCTTCTCCCACTGCTTGGCCCCGGCGCCAGGGGCTGCGCCGCCGCTCCATCCGGCAGACTTGGGCCAAGCTGGGCCAGGGCTGGCCCCACTCACCAGAACTCCCAGCATATTGGTTAAACTCCGGGTCATGCATCACCCACAACTGGCGGGATTCCCGTCGCCCATGCCGGGCCCTGGCTGCCACCTCACTGATGGCAACCAGGCTGCCGCCACGCGGGGAAACTCCTGCACCATCCAGGGTGGCGCAACCGGCCAGCCGGACTCTTGGACCTCCCATGAGGGAAAAAGCCCGGTCCAAATCCGACCGCAAGCTGGGCTGATTGTCCTTCACCGGCAGTAGGTAGTCCCCACCTCTTCGCACAATCCGCTCACTCACCTCCCGCTGGGTCAGCAGGGAATCCCCCGTCACCCCCCAGCACCTCTTTGGCCGCCGCCAGTTCCTGGCCCTTCCCCTCGGTGCGCAGTTGGTCCACCACCGCCTGGGACTCGTGGGCATAGGCGGCCACCAGATGCAC